>DASUYB010000105.1 GCA_036377595.1 Longimicrobium sp.
CGAGCAGGCATCCGACCTGCCGAAGGGGCACCGCTACCGCAAGCGAACCCCCGCAATGGCCATCGGGCTGAGCGGCCACGTCTGGACCTGGGAGGAATTCCTGACTCGGAGAATTCATCACTGATGAGTAGAGTCACTACCTATAGATCCTTCGGCCTGCAAACGCTTGCGCAGACGCTGATTACGGTCTGACCGGCCTCAGGATGACGTCAGCGGGCGATCAATCAAGATTCCCGGATTTCGGTCGGCCTCAGGACGAGCCAGCGCGGGGGATAATGATCAGCGTCCGATCCTGCATATCTTGCCCCTATCTCCCTGCCACGGCGAAACTTTCGGCTTGGCGCGGCGTACTGGACCGGGCCGGCGGCTTGTGCGCACCTGCCGTCCGGCGGATATTCGTTCGGCCCCGCCCCACCCTCCCGGCGGGCCGCATCCACCGCATGCGTGAGCACAGTGTCGACCTCTCAGACCCGGGCCGCGGCGCGCTCCAAGGCCACCGCCAAGGACAAGCCGGACGCGAAGAAGAAGAACGAGGCGCTCGAGTGGGCCAAGTCCATCGGCGCCGCCATCGTGCTCTTCCTGGTCATCCGCACCTTCCTGATCCAGGCGTACTCCATCCCCTCCAACAGCATGGAGCAGACGCTGCTGGTGGGTGACTACCTGATGGCCAACAACGCCGTCTTCGGCGCGCACATTCCGTTCACCGGGTGGCGCGTTCCGGGCTTCCGCGACCCGCGCCACGGCGAGATCGTCGTCTTCCGCCCCACCTACAACCACCCCGAGGAAGACGTGGTCAAGCGGGTGATCGGCATCCCCGGCGACACCCTGCAGGGGCGCGACGGCGCGGTCTATCGCAACGGCAGGAAGCTCGACGAGCCGTACGTGCAGCGCTCCGGCACCCCCGACGCCGAGATCGGCTTCGATGGGCGCGTGGGCGTGCCGCCCGAGGTCATCCCCGAGCGCTACGGCTACCACAACCATCTCCCGGCGCTCGTCTCCTCCGTCGACAAGCCCGGCTATCACCCCACGCGCGACAACTGGGGCCCCGTCGTCGTCCCCCCGAACAGCTACTGGGTGATGGGCGACAACCGCGACGAGTCGCTGGACTCGCGCTTCATGGGCTTCATCCCGCGCCAGGTGATCCGCGGCAAGCCGCTGTTCATCTACTTCAGCGTCGACCCCGAGAAGGATTCGCCCTTCCCGCACTTCCTGACGGCGGCGCGGTGGGGCCGCATCGGCTCGGCGATCCACGCCTGCTGCTCGCGGTAGCATGACGGGGAGCGGGAGCGCGCCGCGCGCGGGATCCGGCGCCGCGCTCCTGCTTCCCGAGCCGCCGGGCCCGCCCACGCGCGGCCTCCCCTTCGCGCACCTCGCGCGCTTCCGCCGCGATCCCCTCGCCTTCCTCGAGAGCGTCCACCGCCGCTACGGTGACGTGGCGCGCTTCCGCTTCGGCCCGCGCCGGCTCTATCTCCTGGCGCACCCCGACCTGGTCCGCGACGTCCTGGTCACCCAGCACCGCAACTTCATCAAGAGCAAGGCGCTGCAGCGCGCCCGCGTGGTACTCGGCGAAGGGCTGCTGACCAGCGAGGGCGAGCATCACCTGCGGCAGCGGCGTCTGGCGCAGCCCGCCTTCCACCGCGAGCGCATCGCCGCGCTGGGCGAGACGATGGTGGGCTACGCCGCGCGGATGGCGGAGGGCTGGATCTCCGGACGGGAGATGGAGGTGACGCGGGAGATGAACCGGCTGACGCTGGCCATCGCCGGGAAGACGCTCTTCGGCGCGGACGTGGAGGCCGAGGCGGACGAGATCGGCGGCGCGCTGACCACGGCGCTGGAGGCGTTCAAGCGGTTGACCAATCCCCTCGGCCCCCTCCTCGACCGCCTGCCGCTCCCCACCACCATCCGGGTGAAGCGGGCCGCGGCGCGGCTCGACGCCACCATCTTCCGCATGATCGACGAGCGGCGCCGCGGCGGCGAGGACCGCGGCGACCTGCTGTCCATGCTCCTGGCCGCGCGCGACGAGGAGGGCGACGGCGGAGGGATGACGGACACGCAGCTCCGCGACGAGGCGCTGACCCTCTTCCTCGCCGGCCACGAAACCACGGCGAACGCGCTCGCCTGGACCTGGCACCTCCTCGCGCTCCATCCCGGCGCCGAGACGCGCCTCCACGCGGAGCTGGACAGCGTCCTCGCCGGCCGGGATCCGAGTGTGGAGGATCTGCCGCGGCTGCCGTACACGCGCGCCATGCTGGCCGAGTCGATGCGGCTCTACCCGCCCGCGTGGACCATCGGGCGCGAGCCGCTGGAGGCGTTCGAGGCAGGGGGATACCGCATCCGCGCGGGCTCGGTGGTGCTGGTGAGCCCGTGGATCACGCACCGCGACCCGCGCTGGTGGGCGGAGCCGGAGCGCTTCGATCCGGGGAGATGGACGCCGGAGATGGAGGCCGAGCGGGCGCGCTTCGCCTACTTCCCGTTCGGCGGCGGCCCGCGCAAGTGCATCGGCGAGGGGTTCGCGTGGACGGAGGGGATCCTGGTGCTGGCGACCGTCGCCCGGCGCTGGCGCCTGCGCCACGCGCCGGACGCGGAGGTCGGCCGCCAGCCGCTCATCACCCTCCGCCCCACGGGGCTGCGGATGATCGCGGAGCCGCGTCAGCCGTCCGCCGCTTCATCCTCCCGCTCGCCGTAGTCGATCGACGACTGCAGCACCTCGGGGCGCCGGCCGCTGAACAGCGCGCCGAGCTGCTCCCACCCGCCGCGCCGCCGCACCAGCACCACGGCGACGTCCACGTCGTCGTCCCACACCCCGTCCACGTAGAGGAAGTGCACGTCGCCGAGCCGGTCCGGCAACGGCACGCCGATCTCCTCGCCGTCGATTGTGACGGTGATCCGGCCGCCGCGCTCGAACTCGTCGCGGCCGATCTCGCGCTCCACGAACAGGTCGCCGTCGACCTCCCACGCATGGTCGGAGACGGGCTCGCCTGCGCGGTAGAAGAACGGCTCGAAGTCGCGGCCGTCGCGGCGCTTCAGGTTCTCGTCCTCGGCCCAGTCCAGCTCCTCCAGCGCGTCCTCGCCCGCCGCCGATTCGCGGTGGTGGCGGATCTCGTGGGTGATGGTCTCCCACAGCTCCGCCTCCCAGTCGAAGTCCGGGTCGATCCTGGCCAGCTCGCGGAACGAACCGTGGTACAGGTGCACGCCCGAGCGGATCTCGTCGGGCCGGGCGCCGCCGGGGTCGTACTCGCCGGTGGCGCACTCGCCCAGCGTCCACACGTCGCGCATGGTGGGGTGCGGCACCGCCCGCCGCTCGACCGCGACGTACTCCACCCCGTGCCGCAGCTCCGCCGGGATCGCATCGAAGATCTCCCGCGCCCGCCGCTCGAACCGCTTGAAGTCCATCGCCGATCACCGGGTGAAATCAAGGCGGTGAAGCACACCGCCACCCCGTAACCATCGCGGGCCAAGGGCGAAAACGTCAACGACCGCTCCGGGTCCGGAGCGGTCGTCAAGCCGCTTGAATGGATGAGGTTGGGGCCCCACGCCTCTCCTACTTACGAGCGCAAGGTGGCTCCCGACGCGTCCGGCGGGGGCACCAGTCGATCCGCGAACTGCTTCTGGTACTCCATGTAGTGCTCCACGAGCCGCTTGGGATCGTTGCCGTGCCGCGCGGCGATCTGGCGGCGGATCCGCCGGATCTCATCCACCACGGGATCGGAGCAGTCGGTCGCCTTCATGGGACCCTCGCCAGCATTTTTCAGGAGTGGCAGAGTCGGCACCTGCGTGCACCAAGGTGCTGTGAATGCAGCTGCTCGAAGGGCGACAATCCTCTCAAGCAGCAGGATTCTTCCGCTTCCGATCGAGTTCTTCCTTCGTGATGACCAGGTCGCGTAGCTCCGGAGAGTTCTGCAGCTCCAGCAGGTAGGCATAGTACTTATCGCGGTCGTGTCCGAACTCCTCCGCGATTCGGCGGCGGATTTCCCAGATCTCCTTCAGCGGAGCATCGGGATCGTTTTCGTCAATCATCGCGTCCTCCCATCAGCGCTCGCGGGGTCACGATCGTCGGGACTGCCAAGCCCAGCTTTGTGTTCACACGCCGGACGTGTTGAAATTTGTTCGCGTTCGCGAGGTGTCGGTAGTCCCACGTAACCAGGTAGTCGCATGCGTAGTACGATGCGAACGCGAGGTGAAGCGCATCGCCGTCGCGGACAGCGGGCATGAGCTTCTGCGCGATGTAGGTGTCTTCGATCCCCCTGAGTCGCGGTACGAGGGGAAGGAGCCGGATTTGCCGAAGAAACTGAATCCAATCACCCTGACGATGATCGGGCCCGCGGAAAATCTCTCCCCACACGGTCACGCTCGTTACGAGCTCGTATCGAGCGGGCGCGATGTCCCACCAGGCTCGCGTCCAATGGCGCTGCGCGACGATTTCCGGCGCCTGCCGCTCATCGAAGTAGAAGCTCGGGATTGTGGTCTCGACATAGACGCGAGGTCTGCTCATCCAAAGAATCTACTTGCACCACCAGCAGAAATCAACATTGTTTACGATGGCGAAATGGGGATGGAACGTAGACTTCTCACTTGTAGATAAACAGAGAAGTCAGCACGGTTTGGTGAATTACGCAGGTGAGGGGAGTCGCGTCGCGCTGGTGTCACCGATGGCGAAAAACGGGCGGGGTAGCGCGCAGCACCCCGCCCGTTCGTTTCGATCCCCCGCCGGCCGACGCCCTACCGCGTCTCCAGCCCAGGCAGGATGTCGACGTGCACCTTCTGCGTCTCCTTCACGCTGCCGTAGGTGAGGGTGACGGTGTAGTCGCCGGTGCGGACGAAGCGCTGGCCCTCGCCACCGTACTCGGTCAGCAGGTCCTTACTCTGCTTCAGGTCCCAGTTGATGCGGTTCAGCCCCGGCACTCCCGGCGCGGTGATGTTGGCCACCGTCGCGCCCGCCGCGTCGGTCACGCTGATCTTCACCTCGTCGCCCGTCAGCCGGCGGATGTAGTAGGTGATCAGCGCGCCGGCAGGTGGGTTGGCGCCGCGGAACACCCCGTTGCCTCCGCTGTCCGCCCATCCCGGGAACGGCTCGAACCCCGTGGCCGGGCGGATGGGGAAGAGCACCGCGTCCTTCCCCCGCGCCGTGTCGCCCAGCATCTCCAGCGCGCGGATGTCGTCGATCACGTACAGCGAGCGGCCGTGCGTGGCGGCCACCAAGTCCAGGTCGCGCGGGTGGATGAGGATGTCGTCCACCGCCACCGTCGGCAGGTCGCCGATCCTCCGCCACGTCCGCCCGCGGTCGAGCGAGGCGAAGAGCCCGAACTCCGTCCCCGCGAAGAGCAGGCTGGGGTTGTTGACGTCCTCGCGCAGCACCTTCACCGGGCCGTCGGGCGGGAGGTTGCCGGCCACGCTCTCCCACGTCCGCCCCCCGTCCGCCGTACGGTACGCCAGCGGCGCGAACTTCCCGCTGCGGTGCGCATCGACCGCCAGATAGGCGACCCGTGCGTCGAAGTGGCCCGGCTCCACGCGGCTGATCCACTCGCCGCGCACCGCCGCGGGAAGGTTGCGGGTGAGGTCGGTCCAGTGCGCGCCCTCGTCCTCCGTCATCCACAGCCTGCCGTCGTCCGTCCCCGCCCACAGCAGGCCGCGGCGAAGCGGGCTCTCGGCGAGCGTGTAGACCACGCCGTAGCTCTCCGCGCCGCTGCCGGTGGTCTGGATGCGCTCGAGGATCTGCGCGGAGAGATCGGGCGAGATCGCGCGCCAGGTCTCGCCGTTGTCCGTCAGCCGGAAGACGCGGTTGCCGGCCAGGTAGGCGACGCCGGGCGTGTGGCGGCTGGGGATCAGCGGCGAGTTCCAGTGGAAGCGGAAGCCCGTCTGCCCCTCGGCCGGCTCGGGACGCAGCCCCTTCACCGCGCCGCTGCGCAGGTCGAAGCGGTGCACGTAGCCCTGCTGCGATTCGGCGAAGACGACGTTGGGGTTCTGCGCGTCGAAGAAGCAGTAGAAGCCGTCGCCGCCCTGGATGTTGATCCAGTCGGCGTTGGCGATCCCCTCCTTGCTGCGCGTCTGGCTGGGGCCTACCCAGTTCAGGTTGTCCTGCAGCCCCCCGCAGATCCGGTACGGCCGCGAGGAGTCTGCCTGGATGCGGTAGAACTCGCCCGCCGCGAAGCGGTTCATGAAGTCCCACCCCTCGCCCTTCTTGTAGCTCTGGTAGATGCCGCCGTCGGTGCCCAGCAGCAGGCGATTGGTGTTGCGGGGATCGATCGCCAGCGCGTGGTTGTCGGCGTGCACGTTCTTGAACAGGTCCTCGCGCCAGGTGCGGCCGCCGTCGTCGGAGACGTGCAGCATGAACCCGAGCACGTACACGCGCCTGTCGTTCTCCGGGTCCACGCGGATCTGCGAGAAGTAGAAGGGACGGGGATTCAGGTTGCTCATCCGCGTCCAGTGCTCGCCGCCGTCGTCCGAGCGGAAGACGCCGCCGCTCTTGCTGTGCACGTCGTCGATGTTGCTCGTCCCCGAGGCGTCGCTCTGGACGACGGCGTAGAGGATGCGCGGGTCCTTGGCGTAGACCGAGAGCCCGATCCGCCCCGTTCCCGTCGGAAGTCCCGCGGTCAGCTTGCGCCACGTCTGGCCACCGTCGGTGGACTTGAAGATGCCGCCCAGGTCACGCCCGTCGGTGGCGTCCGGGCCCGCGGCGAACGACCACGGCGTGCGCCGCCGCGCGTAAAGCGCCGCGTACAGCACGTTCGGGTTCTTTGGGTCGACGGCGATGTCGCCGCAGCCGACGCGGTCCTGGTACGGCG
The DNA here is from genome assembly GCA_036377595.1 of Longimicrobium sp. Lineage (NCBI taxonomy): Bacteria > Pseudomonadati > Gemmatimonadota > Longimicrobiia > Longimicrobiales > Longimicrobiaceae > Longimicrobium > Longimicrobium sp. The sequence goes on from DASUYB010000105.1 coordinate 6,783, forward strand.
CGGGCGCGGAGAGCGTCTTGCGCCACGTCGCGCCCGCATCCGTCGTGCGGTAGCACCCGCGCTCGCCCGGCGTCCACACGTCACCCGTGGCGGCGACCCACGCGGTGCGGGGATCGGTGGGGTGGACGACCACGCGGTTGATCATCCGCGTCGGCGCGAGGCCCACGCTGCGCCAGGTCGCGCCCGCATCGGTGGAGCGGTAGACGCCGGCGCCCCAGCTCACGCTGTTGCGGTCGTTGGCCTCACCGGTGCCGACCCAGATCACCTTGGGGTCGGAGGGGGAGACGGCGATGTCGCCGATGGCGGCCACGCGCTCGTGCTCGAAGATCGCCGACCAGGTGGCGCCGTTGTCGGTGGTCTTCATGATCCCGCCCGTGCCGAGCCCCACGTAGAAGGTGAAGGGATCGCTCGGATCGAGCTCCACGTCCGACACGCGACCGCCCATCACCGCCGGGCCGATGCTGCGGGCGCGCAGCGCGGGCACCAGCAGCGTGGAATCGAACGGCGCGCGGAACGGCGGCAGCCCACGTGGCTCGCCCCGCTGCTGCGCGGCCGCGGGGGACGTGAGGAGCGCTGCGGCGGCGAGCGGGACGAAAATCCTCCGGTTCATGAGACGGGACTCGGCTGGTTGGAGGGATCGCCGGAGATCGCGGGGTGGTGGGAGCCGCGACGGGGGGTGCCTACGATAAAGCGCAATTCGTGGGGAATCAATTCGCGGGGAATGTGCGTGAGTGCGGAAGTGCATGAGTGCGCGGGATCGTCGCGCTGATGCTGATCCCGCGCGGCGATCCAGCGCACTTCCGCACTTACGCACTCACGCACTTCCGCCGTCGTCTCTCGCCGCCTCGATCTCCCTCAGCAGCTCGTCGTCCGGCAGCGACTCCTCCCAGCCGCCAGGAAGCCGCAGCTCCACCGACTTCGCGCCACCGCTGGGCGTGCAAACCACGCGAAATCGCTCGCCCGCGCCGTCGGCTTTCGCCGCCTCGCCGCCGTTGCCGTCCGGCGAGAGGCCGGCGTAGGCTTCCACGCAGCTCCAGCGAACTCCTTGCTGATCCGTCACTTCGCGCACCACTCGCATCTCCCGTGAAAAGGGTCGATCGGTCGCGCGGGCCATGCGAGATGCAGGCCGGACGAACGGGACGCGGCACGTTATCCGCGAAAATCAACAAGTAGACACTTGCAGGCGCGTGTTCCGGCTCATAAGCTACCCAGTGTATTTATCTTGGCGGTTCACATGGTAAACGCCACCGGGCGTTTACGGACGGGCGGGCCTGAATGGGCGCGCCCGGCCGCGGCATACCTTCGGACGAGGTCCTCCGCACCGCGCTGCAGCGCGCGTGGGAGCAGGACGAGACCTCGCTGTACACGCTGGAGCGCGACATCGGCCGCTCTCCGGCGGGGCTGCTGAAGTTCCTCAACGGCGCCGCCCCGCGCCCCGCCACCCGCAAGAAGCTCCTCGATTGGTACGTCACCCAGCCGCCGGTGGAAGACGAGCCGGAGCTGGCGCTGGCCAGGCCGCTCTTCGCGCGCCTCGTCCCCGGGCTGCCGGACGAGGACTGCGAGAAGCTGATGCGCGCGCTGGCCACCCGCGCGGTCGACCTCTACCGCCGCCGCAACACCCCTGCCCCGCGCTGGATCGGCGAGCTCGCCGAGACGTCCGAATAGGCTCCGCTCTCGAAATCTCCCTTTATCGATCCGCAGGCTGGAGGAGCTCCAGCCAGATGCCGTGCGCCCGCTCCGGCCGGACGCGCAGCCATTCCCCGCGCGAATCGCGGCCGCTCATGGCCGCATCGGCGGGGAGATGGAGGGCCTGCCGCGCCGCAGCCAGGTTCGCGACCTCCAGCGTCACCCCCGCCACCATACGCCGCCCGCGCGACGGGAGCAGGTAGACGCTCGTGCTCGCCAGCCGCACCTCGCGCGCTTCGCCGCCCGGCAGGACGGTGCGGGACGCGCACCCGCCGAGCCGCTCCAGCATCCGCTGCTCGCGCCGGGGATCGGGCGTGCGCAGCCAGACGGCGCGTAGGCGTGCGGCGGTGTTGGCGTGCGTCACCTGCTCGGGGAGGTCAATCGGGCGCGAGCGGTAGCGGATGAAGAAGAGGTAGCGCAGGGGATGGCCGGCCGGGAAGCCGACGCCGTCCGCGTACGAGCCGGGCTCCAGCCGCGCGCCGGGCTCGATCGCGTGGATGGCGCGGAGGACGCTGTCCGCCGCGCCGTCGAACGCGGCGAAGGCGCCGCCCTCGCCCTCGCGCAGGAAGTCGATATAGTAGCGGGCCAGGTTGTCGCGCGGCTCGGTGGCGGTGATCAGCTCCACCTCGGTGCCGTCGCGGAACTTGATGTGCTGGTTGAGGATGCTGTTGGGGTGCGGCCGCCCCGGCTTGAAGCTGAACCCCATCGCCGCGAAGTCGCGCGCGGCCGCGTCCAGGTCGCGCACCGCCACGGGGACGTGATCGACGCGCGCGATCGCCTGCGCCGGGTCGCAGCGCGCCTGCGCCGACGCGGACGAGGTAATGCAGACGAGCGCAGCGGTGGCGTAGATGGATCGAGCGCGGATCATCATCAGAGGGATCAAGATCGAGATAGGCCGCGAATGGAGGGAGATCTCATCACCTCCGATCTCCGCAAATCTGTTCATCCCCCGGCGCGAACGCTACCGTACCTCTGCCCTCGATGGACGCCCGCCGCAACCCGACCCGAGCCCCGCTTCCGACATGATCCCCCGCGTCATCACCATCCGCATCACCGGCCGCGCCGTGGCCATCCTTCTGGCGGCGCTGGGGCTGGTGTGGCTGGTCGTCGGCTTCAGCGAGATCCTGTTCATCCTCTTCCTGGCCATCCTCCTGGCCGTGGGCATCGACCCGCTGGTGGACCGGCTGGAGCGGTGGAAGCTACCCCGCTCGGTGGCCATCTTCGCCATCTACCTGGCGATCCTGGGCGTGCTGGTGTCCGCCGTGGCGCTGCTCGTCCCCGTGCTGGTGGAGGAGAGCAGCCAGCTGGCCGACAGCCTGCCCAGGATCGCGCAACAGGTGGGCGACCTGGCCGGGAACGAGCGCTTCAGCATCCCCGGCGTGGGCGAGATCTCCACCAGCGAGCTGGGGCGCAAGCTGGGCGGCGAGGTCGGGTCGATCGTCGCCGGCGTGCCGCGCATCCTGGTCGGGGTGGGAAAGGCGGTCACCGGCGTGCTGGTGAGCTCGCTGTTGGTGCTGGTGGTGGGCTTCTTCCTGAGCGCCGACGCCAACTTCGCCCCGCGCTTCCTCGCGCGCTTCTTCCCTCCGCGCTCGCGGCCGACGGTGCAGGAACTGGCGCGCGAGATCAGCGGGCGGCTGGGGCACTGGGTGCGCGCGCAGCTGCTGGTGGGCGCGTTCTTCGGCGTCTTCTTCGGGGTGGGATTGGCGCTGCTCGGCGTGCCCTTCGCGCTGTCGCTGGGCGTGGCGGGCGCGGTGCTCGAGCTGATCCCCTATGTCGGCGGGGCGACGGTAACGGCGATCGCCATGCTGGTGGCGGTCACGATCTCGCCGTGGCGCGCGCTGGCCGTGCTGGTGCTGGAGATCATCGTCGCCAACGTGGAGAGCCACGTGCTGTATCCCAAGGTGGTGGGCGACGCGGTGGGTCTGCACCCGCTCACCATCATCCTGGCGCTGTTCATCGGCGCCGAGGCCAAGGGGATCATCGGCGCGCTGGTGGCGGTGCCGGTGGCGGTGGTGCTGCAGGTGGTGTTCGACCGCTTCTACCGCTTCGAGGACACCGGTACGATCATCCTCCCTGAAACCACGCACGTCGAGCCCGAGCCAGCGCCGGCGGCGGAGTAAATCAGACGGCATCTGAACAACTTTATTTGACGCAGAGTCAGCAGGGTCAGCAGAGAGAACAACTGCAGCCAACTGCAGTTCTCTGCTGACCCTGCTGACATGTACATGGCCTGAGACGAGAATGGGCCGCTCGACGGGCCCATACAGTCACTCAAATCAGGTTTCCGGGGAGAAGAAACGGCTGAACCCACGAGCTTCCAAGCCTCTTCGGAGCACGCCATCTCCCGTCCACAGCCTGCCACCCAAAGCAAGCGTCAACGCGATGTGCGGAACGTCATCGGCATCAATTCCACCACAAAGCTCCGCCGCCCGCTCCCAATGTTCCACCGATATCAAATCCTCCTTGTAGATCTCGATGCGCCGCAGCATCCGATGATACATGCCCGCGACCTCATCCGGCGTAAGCTTGGATGACTTGAGGATCTTTTCCTTATGCTCGAACAACTCTACGAGCGCCGTTTCACCGATGACAAAGCGGCGCTCGGAGAGAAAGAACGTGTTGAGGATGCGGCCCGCTCTCCCGAGCAAGGTCGAGAAGAGGATGTTCGTGTCGACGACGACCGGCTCGTCGTCAGCGAGCACGCAACTTCTCCTCGACCATGGGGCGAAGACGCTTCCACACGGCTCGGTCGACCTCATCCGCGAGCTCGGCAATTTGCTCGTCGCTCAACGAGGCCTTCCGGCGTACGTTTTCGAGGTAGAGATAGTCGAGGAAATCGGAGACTTCCTCTGCGCTGATCGCATCCGAATCCATACGGATGACGATCTTGCCATCCTCTACGTTCACACTATACGGATTCCCGCTCACAGATACCGGCGCCACGAAATCCTCCTCTCGGCTGTCGACCCGGAATCTAACGGCATCCGGCACATTGCCCAATGCACGAGCATCCAACCGCCCGATCTCCCCTACTCCCCGAAGTTGCGGCGGAAGTCGTCGGTGACCTGGCGGAGGAGGCGGTCGACGGGGTCCCTGGCGCCGGGGAAAAAGACCCCGTCCGAGAGCGAGTTGAGCGCCGAGCGCACGTCGGCGAAGCGGTCGGAGACGCGCAGGAACAGGTCGCCCAGCCCGTGCCGCAGCGCCAGCTCGTCGGCCGCGGCGGTGCGGAAGCCGGTGGCGCCCATGGCGTCGAAGTACGAGATCGGCGGCGCCGCGCGGCGCTGCACCCGGTGCGTGATGTGGTCGGGGAACATCCCCGCCAGCCAGAGCGCGTAGTTGCCCAGGTGCACCCGCAGCAGGAACTCGCGCTCGCCGCGGGCGCGCTCGATGGCGGCCAGGATGTCGGCCAGGTAGGTGAACGGCTCCCCCTCGCCGCCGTCGACGCGGCCGGCGCGCCCCTGCATGCCGAACTCCAGCAGCACGGCGGCGGTGTAGTCGGCCAGCTGGCGGTCGTGCAGATCGCGCTGAAGCAGGGCATGCCGCACGAGCAGGTAGAACACCAGCGGCGCCGGCGCGCGGCTGATCCCGCCGCGGCGCAGCACCTCGCGGAGCACGCCCACGTCGTCCAGCAGCGCGTCCAGCCCCTCCTCGCGCAGCCGCTCTTCGCCCCCCGGCCCGACCACCGCCAGCAGGAGCTCGGCCTCGCGCCTGCCGAAGCTCGCCCGAACGTTGGGTTTGATCATCGCCTCCCTCCTGGGTGGGACGTGTGTCGCCCTTCCTTGGAATATACCCGTCGCCGCGCGCCGGGTGTTCCCCCCGGATTCGCGGCCCGCCGTCTTCGTGGATTTGCAGGACGAATGCCGGTGACCGGCGCGGCATCCTACGTCTACTCCGTGCATGTTGGAATCACGCTTGCATCACCCGCGCGCATCACCCCGGACCGGATGGATGGCGATGAAGCTTCCCCTGCCCAAGTCGTGGCGCCCGCACCTGGACGCCGAGCTGGAAAAGCCGTACTGGACCAAGCTGCGCGAGTTCGTGGACCGCGAGCGGCGGACGCAGGCCGTGTTTCCGCCGGAGAGCGAGGTGTTCGCGGCGCTGGAGCTTACGCCGTACGAACGGGTGAGGGTGATGATCCTGGGGCAGGACCCCTACCACGGGGCTGGGCAGGCGCACGGGCTGGCGTTCTCGGTGAGGCCCGGCATCACGCCGCCGCCGTCGCTGCGCAACATGCTGCGCGAGCTGCGGGACGACGCGGGGTGCCCCGTCCCCGACAATGGTTATCTCGTGCCTTGGGCGGAGCAAGGGGTTCTGCTGCTGAACGCGGTGCTGACGGTGCGCGAGGGGCAGCCCAACTCGCACAAGGGGAAGGGGTGGGAGACCTTCACCGACGCGGTGATCCGCGCCGTCGACGCCAGGCCGGAGCCGGTAGTGTTCGTGCTGTGGGGCGGCTACGCGGGAAAGAAGGAGGCGCTGATCGACGCGGGGCGGCACACGGTGATCAAGGCGGCGCACCCCTCCCCGCTCTCGGCGAAGAGGGGCTTCTTCGGCAGCCGCCCGTACACGGCCATCAACGCGGCCCTACAGCAGGCCGGTCAGGCGCCGGTCGACTGGTGCCTTCCGGATCTGGGCCGGTAGCGGGGCGATCCTCAGCGCGGGGATGCGCGGCGCAGCCGGCAGCGGGGCGGGGTGGCGGAGCGACTCCTGGGGTGCGCTGCGATGGCCGTACCAGGTGCGCGCGCGGCGGTGGAGCGGGAGCGGGGCATGCATGGGGACCTCTGCCGATGCGAGCGTTCGCCGCGGAAATGGCTCCCGCGGCGTCCGCCGAGGCCGCACCGCAACCAACACGCCACCGTGGGCACGGCTCGTCGGTTTCCCAATCTACAGCAAATCCGCGGATTCCTGCAGTGGGGGAGATGAAAATCACGGCGGAACTCATGTTCCCTGCGGCGGCGGCGGGACAGGGGTGAGGCGGTCAGTCCCATCGTCATTCATCAGCCGACATGAAGTGACAATCACGGAGCGGTGAGAGCGCGCGTGGCGCCGATCTCGTCCGCGGCGCCGGCGACGGACGGGCGAATGAATTCGCGGCAACAACGGCCCGAAGTCCGCCTTCGCGGACTCCCGCCCCCAGCATCCGTGCAAGGAGCTGCACGCGGCCTCAAGGTTGCGCTGTGCGCCGCGTCGTTCCTCAAATTCACGGCAACCCGCTGACGGTCTCGTGCTTCTTCGTCCTCATCATCGTACCGCTCGAGGAGATGTGGTTCACCGCGCGCGGCATCTGGCGCGCCCGATCGTCCTCGCGGCGGGGGTCGCGCTCGCCGCGTGCGTGCCGCCGCGGACGTCGCCCGCGCCCGTGTCCACCGGCGGGCAGCGCTACGTCGCGGAGGACTCGGTGCCCGCGCCGGTGGTGCGCGCGTGGCCGGCGATGGGGACGATGCTGGGGATCAGCGTGTGGGACGCGGACACCACGCGCGCGCTGGCCGCGATGGAGGCCGCGCGCGTCGCCGTCCTGCGTGCGGATTCGCTGATCTCCGCCGATCTCGCCGCCGCCAACCGCCGCGCGGGGACGGATTCGGCGACGATCGTCTCCGCGTGGACGGCGGAGGTGCTGGACTCGGCGCTCGCGATCGCCGCCGCGTCGGGCGGGGGACTGGACGTGACCGCGGGGCCGCTGGCGGATGCCTGGGGATTCGATCGCCAGCAGGCCGCCGTTCCCCCGCAATCGGTGCAGGATTCCATCGCGCCGCTGGTGGGATGGCGGCAGGTGCGCTTCGACCGCGCGTCGCGCCGCGTCTCGCTGCCGCGGCGGGGGATGCGGCTGGAGCTCGGTGGGATCGCTCGGGGATTCGCGGTGGACCGGGGGATCGAGGCGCTGCGGGCGGCGGGGATCGCGCGGGCGGTGGTCGACCTGGGCGGCAACTTCCGCGTGCTCGGCCCGCCGCCGGTCCATCCCGGATGGACGATGGGGCTGAAGGATCCCCGCGATCCCGAGTCCGTCTTCGCCGCGGTGCGCATCGACGGTGGCGCCGTCAGCACGTCGGGAGACGACGGGCAGTTCTTCGAAGCAGGGGGAATGCGCTACTCACGCGTCCTCGACCCGCGTACGCGGCAGCCGGCGCGGGGCGTAGTCTCCGTCTCGGTGATCGCCCCCAGCGGCATCCTGTCCGAGGCACTGGCGACGCCGCTCTACGTGCTCGGCCCCGAGGAGGGGTGCCGCCTGGTCGCGCGCTGGCCCGGCGTGGACGCCGTCTGGGTGCGTGACTCCGGCGAGCGCGAGGAGAAGGAGGACGACGACGAGGGGCTGGATCCCGAGCTGGTCGTCATCACCGACGCGCTGAAGGACCGGCTGGAGATTCTCACCGAGGAGCCGACGGACGAGCGCCCGACGACGTGCAGCGAGCTGCTCGCGCGGGCACGACACTGATTTCAGCGCGACACCCCTCTGCGTGTCATCCTGAGGCAGCCGTGCGCCGAACTCGCATCCGCACCTGACTCGACGGTTGCCGAAGGATCTTGCCTGGGAAGGAGCGAGGCAGGTCTCGCGCAGAGAATCCGGCATCTCTCCGCCCGGATCAGATCCTTCGGTCGCGCCGGAGTTTTTTGCGGCCGCCGGTTCTCAGCGGCGCGCCCTCAGGATGACACCATGGGTGTCGCGGTGACCCATCACCTCCTGCAATCCTCGAATCCCGGGCTGGACAGACGCACGGCGCCGCGCTACGCTGCAACCCGGTCCTCCGCCGCCCATCCCCCGTCCACGCCCCGATGTCGACCCAAGCCGCACGCAAACCCTTCGGCCGCCTGGCGCAGGCCGACGAGCAGGGACGCCCCGTCGCCGCGTCGCCCGCGCAGCGGCTGGCGCTGGGCATCCTGCAGGCGGCGTGCATCCTCGCGGTTCTGGCGGCGGCCACGTACAAGTCGTTCGAGCTGGACCGCTTCTTCATCCCCAAGGAGCTGACGCTGAACCTGGCGGCGCTCCTGGCGGCCGTGCTCTGCCTGGGCGCGGCGCGGCGCGCACAGCTCGCGCGGGTGGACCTGCTGCTGGGCGGCTTCCTGCTGCTGAGCGCCGCGAGCGCCGCGCTGGCGCAGAACCCGTGGAACGGCGTGCGCGCGCTGGCCGTCACCGCGTCGGGAATCGCGGTGTTCTGGGCCGCACGGTCGCTGGCGCGCGCGGGGCTGGGGCGGCCGCTGCTGGTGGCCATCGCCGCCGCGGTGGCGGTGGGCGCGGGGATGTCGCTGGCGCAGACGTACGGCGTGCGCACCGACTTCTTCTCGCTGAACCGGGCGCCGGGCGGCACGCTGGGGAACCGCAACTTCGTGGCGCACCTCTGCGCCTTCGGCCTTCCCGTCCTCTTCCTCTGCGCGCTGCGCGCCTACCGCCTGCTGGGGACGATCCTCGGCGCGCTCGGGGTGGCGATGGTGTGCGGCACCCTCGTCCTCACCCGCTCGCGCGCGGCGTGGCTGGGGGTGGCCGCGGTGATCGCCATCTTCCTGGTCGGCTGGCTGCTGGTGCCGCCCGCGCGCCGCAGCCTGCGGCACTGGTCGCGGCTGATGCTGCTGCTGGTGTGCGCCGGCGGCGGCGCGGTGGCCGTCGTCTCGCTCCCCAACACGCTGCACTGGGCCAGCGACAACCCGTACGCCGAGACCGCCGCCGGGCTGGTGAACGCGAAGGAGGGGAGCGGCCGCGGGCGGTTGCTGCAGTGGAAGAACTCGATGAAGATGGCCGTGCACCACCCGCTCCTGGGCGTCGGCCCGGGGAACTGGCCGGTGCACTACCCCGAGTTCGCGCCGCGTCGCGACCCGTCGATGAACGACAACGAGCCGGGGACCACGTCGAACCCCTGGCCCAGCAGCGACTGGGTGGCGTTCGTGGCGGAGCGGGGGATCGCGGCCACGGCGTTGCTCGTGCTCGCCTTCGTCGGCCTGGGGATCGCCGCGCTGCACCGCATGCGCGCCGCGCGGGACGCGGACGAGGGCCTCGCCGCGCTCGCGCTGGCGGCGATGGTGGCGGGCGCGGTGGTGGTCGGCGCGTTCGACGCGGTGCTGCTGCTGGCGCTCCCGTCGCTCCTGATCTGGGCCGCGCTGGGCGCGCTCTCGGCCACCGAGCCGGGGAAGTGGGACGTGCGCGTTCCCCTTCCCGTGCGCGCGCTGGGGATGCTGCTCGCCCTCGCCGTCTTCGGCGCGTTCACCGTGAAGAGCGCCGCGCAGCTGCTGGCGATGGGCGTGTACGACGGCGCCAGTCGCGTGGCCGACCTGCGGCAGGCCGCTCGGCTGGACCCGGGGAGCTACCGCATCCAGATGAAGCTCGCGCGCAGCGGCGCCAGCTGCGACGTCCGCCGCGCCGCCGCCGAGACGGCTCACTCGCTCTTCCCCAACGCCTCCGCGCCCAAGGGCCTGCGTACGACGTGCGGAAGACGGCGGCGGCGGGGATAGGCGGATCGGGACGGTTGCGGACAATGCGACTGAAGTCGCGGCTACAACGACACGCAGTCCGCCTTCGCGGACTTCGCTCGGCGGAGGCGATCCAGCGCCGAGGCTGTCATCCCGAGGGCGCCGCTCCGCAGCTCGCTGCGCGCCGGGGTTGGCGCCCGAGGGATCTATCGCCTGTCGCGGCGCAAACGGTTGGGTCTTGCGCATGCCGCGGCTATGGATTCCTCGGCCTGCGGAAATCGGGACTGACGAGGCGACGGTGTGGCCGGCCTCGGAATGACATGCCACGGGTCTGTCGCGCGAACCGATGCTGCGGCTGCACGGAGGCCGGTAGTCCGCGAAGGCGGACTTCGTGTGGTTGTAGCCGCGACTTCAGTCGCACACTTCCTCCGGAAATCGGCCGCTCTCCGTCATCGTTGCCCCGCACCCGATCCCGCCGCAACTTACCGCGTCCCCGCAGCCCACTCTCCATCCTCCACCCGCCCGCGTGGACTTTCCCGTCCTGATCCGCATCGGCTCGCTCGCGATCCCGCCGCACCAGGTGCTGGAGGGGGTGGGATGCTTCCTCGCGTTCCGCCTCTACCTCGCGCTCCGCCGGCGCGGCGGCGATCCGCTGCGGAGCGAGCGGCGGCTGGTGCTGCTGGCGGCGGCCACGGTGGGCGCGGCGCTCGGCTCCAAGCTGCTGGCGCTGGCCGACAACCCCGCGCCGGTGCTCGCCCACCCCGACCTGCGCGTGCTGATGGCGGGGAAGACCATCGTCGGGGGGCTGCTGGGTGGGCTCGTGGCCGTGGAGCTGGCGAAGAAGTGGGTGGGGGAGACGACGCCCACGGGCGACCTGTACGTTTTCCCGCTGATCGTGGGGATCGGGATCGGGCGGATCGGGTGCTTCCTGACGGGGCTGGCGGACGACACCTACGGCATCGCCACGCGCCTGCCGTGGGGGATCGACTTCGGCGACGGCATCGCCCGCCATCCCACGCAGCTGTACGAGATCGCCTTCCTTGTCTTTCTCGCCGCCGCGCTGGCGTGGCGCGCGCGACGGCCGTATCCCCGCGGCGACCTGTTCAAGCTCTTCATGGCCGCCTACCTGGCCTGGCGGCTGGCGGTGGATTTCATCAAGCCGCAGCACGTCACCCTGCTGGGGATGACGCCCATCCAGCTCGCCTGTCTCGCCGGGCTCGTCTGGTACGCGCCGCACCTGCCGCGGCTGCTCGGCTTCGCGTCTCCCTCCCCATCTCCATCCCCCACCAACCCCGACGCAGCGGGACCCGCATGGCAGACAAGGTAAGGCCGTACCTGTACTACGACGTGGCGCTCGCCCTCTGCTCGCGCTGCCTGCGCAAGGTGGAGGGGAAAATCCTGTTCGCCGAGGGAAAGGTGATCCTGGAGAAGCGCTGCCCCGAGCACGGCCGCGAGCGCGTCCTCGTCGCCGACGACGTTGAGTACTACAAACGCTGCCGCGAGGTCTTCATCAAGCCGCCCGAGCAGCCCAACCACAACCAGACGCCCGTCCGCTACGGCTGCCCGTACGACTGCGGGCTGTGCCCCGACCACGAGCAGCACTCCTGCCTGGCGCTGATCGAGGTCACCGACGCGTGCAACCTGAAGTGCCCGGTGTGCTACGCCGAGAGCGGGCCGCACCGCCCCGACTTCCGCCCGCTGGAGTTGATCGAGCGGATGATGGACGCGCTGGTGGCCAGCGAGACATCCCCCGACGTGGTGCAGATCTCCGGTGGCGAGCCGACGCTGCATCCCCACTTCTTCGAGATCCTCGAGGCGGCGCGGGCGCGGCCCATCAAGCACGTGATGGTAAACACCAACGGGCTGCGCATCGCCGAGGACCGCGAGTTCGTGCGGCGGATGGCGGAGCACCGGCAGAACTTCGAGATCTACCTGCAGTTCGACTCGTTCAAGCGCGACGCGCTGATGGAGCTGCGCGGCGCCGACCTGCGCCGCATCCGCCGGCAGGCGCTGGAGCACCTGAACGAGTTCGACATCTCCACCACCCTCGTCGTCACGCTGAAGAAGGGGGTGAACGACGACGAGGTGGGCGAGATCATCCGCCATGCGATCGAGCAGCCGTGCGTGCGCGGCGTGACCTTCCAGCCGGTGCAGGCGGCGGGGCGGCTGGAGGAGTTCGACCCCGCGACCGACCGGCTGACGCTGACCGAGGTGCGGCGGGCGATCTACGAGCAGTCGGGCGTGTTCCGCGAGGAGGACGTGGTGCCCGTCCCCTGCCACCCCGACTGCCTGGCGATGGCGTACGCGCTGAAGCTGGGCGGCTGCGTGACGCCGCTGACGGGGATGATCGATCCGCGGATCCTGATCGAGGGCGGGCGCAACACCATCGTGTTCGAGCAGGACGAGGGGCTGCGCACGGCGCTGTTCCGCGCGTTCAGCACCAACCACTCGCCCGAGAGCGGCGCCCAGAGCCTGCGCGAGCTGCTCTGCTGCCTGCCGATGGTGGCGGTGCCCGAGGGATTCGGCTACGCGAACGTGTTCCGCGTGCTGGTGGTGCAGTTCATGGACGCGTACTCGATGGACATCCGCTCGGTGAAGAAGAGCTGCATCCACATCGTGCACCCCGACGGGCGGCTGATCCCCTTCGACACCTACAACCTGTTCTACCGCGACGGCCGCGAGCAGCACTGGAAGCCGCGGCTGGCCGACCCGTGGGCCGAGCGCGGCCGCCTGCCGCTGCTGCAGACGCACGGCGGCATCGCGTGAGCGACGAGCGCCCCGCCGCCGAGCGGCCCGATCCCATCCGAGAGACGCCCGCGCCGGAGCGCGCCGAGATCTCCGCGTTCGGCGCCGGTCGCCCGGCGTCGCGGGGCGGCGGAGAGCGTCCCGCGCGCCGCGAGCCGCCCAGCCTTACGTGGCAGGGCGTCCGCGCCGCGCTGGCGATGTTCGTGGCCTCCGGCTTCGTGTCGGTCGGCACGCTCGTGTGGGCGCAGCTCTCCGACGCCAGCTCGGACCAGGCGCTCAGCGCGTTCGTCACCGTCGGCGGGGCGATGGCCGTCGTGGCGGTGCTCGCCGCGCCGGCGGTGTCGCTCTGGCTGCCGCGCGGCGCGCGCGGGCCGTTCTGGGCGATGGGGATCATCATGGCGTTCCTGGGCTTCATCCTGTGGGGCGGCACCTGCGGCCTCGCTACCATCGCCGCGGGCGGGTGATGACGAACGACGACCTGCCGCCGCGCGAGCGCCCCGCGCCCGAGCACCTTCCCGCGCCCGAGACGGCGGGGCGCACGCCGTTCCTGCAGGGCGTGATCTCCGCGCTGGCGATCCTCGCGGGGATCGTGGTGCTGGAGGGGATCACGCTGCTGGGGAACTGGCTGACCGGCGGGCGGCAGGCCGCGCTCTTCATCATCCTGGGCCTGCTGATCGCCGGCGGGGGGATCGCGGTGCTGGTGCTGGCGGGGAGCCGGCTCCCGCGCGCGGCCCGCATCCCGTTCTGGGCCATCGGCGTGATCTGCGTGGCCATCGCGTTCATCCTGTGGGGCGTCACCTGCGGCCTGATGGTCGGGTGAGCCCGGTCCGATCCACCCGCAACCGCAACGGACCATGCCAGAGTATCCGGAAGACGAACTGCCGCCGCGGCCCGAGCTGGGCAACATCCCCCCGGGCGCGCCGGGCGGCGCGGGCGGCGGCGGCCGCGAGTGGCCGGCCTACGAGCCGCAGCAGCCCGACCCCACGCGGCTGGGCGTGCGCGCGGCGTTCATGATCTTCGGCGTGGTGGTAGTCATCCACCTGCTGCTGCTGGCGTTCGTGAAGCTCTCCGGCAACTCCGAGAACGCCTGGCTCTTCCTTCCCGAGGGGCTGCTGGTGATCGCCGGCGCGCTGGGCGCGGCGATCTTCGTCACCCTCAAGCTGCCGCCCCCGGCGCGCGGACCGTTCTGGGCCGCGGGCGTGGCGTGCATGTTCCTCTCCTTCATCATCTGGGGCGCCACCTGCGCCGTCGCGCTGTAGGAATGTCAGGGGGATCGAACCATGTCCATCCCTCACCCGGAGACGTCATCCTGAGGCCGGCCACACCGTAACCAGCTTCTGTGCAAGAAGTTGCAGGCCGAAGGATCTATCGCCGCGCCGGCACGACAGCAGGTCGAAGCGCACGGATGATGGGGGATGCAGAAACACAGCGAGGGCACGCAATCGCGTGCCCTCGCTGCGTTGTCGGCGGCGGAGCGGATCACCCCGTCGGCGTGCCGATCAGCGCGGGGACGGTGTTCTTGAACTGGCCTTGGGAGAGGACCTCGATGTTGCGCGACACGTCGTCCTTCTCTCTCGCGCGGATCAGGCGCACCACCAGGCCGTCGTTCAGCACCGCGTCGCAGATCAGGGAGACGGCGGCGTCGCGCATGGCCATCTTCGCCACCTGCGGCAGGTGCCGGAGCGGCGCCAGCTCCTGCGCGAACGCCCACGACGCCGCGCGCGCCTTGTCCATCGAGAAGCCCACCATCTTCAGCTCGAGCTTCGGCGCCATCGCTGTCACGGCCTTGAAGTCGGGGCTGAGCTCGTCCAGCTCCTGCTCCACGACGGGAGTCAACGCGGCCAGCACCTGGTTGATCCTGTCGAAATCCCCCTTCAGCCCGGTGATCTGGCTCCCCGCCGCCGTGCGCGCGGCGGCAACGCCGAGGTCGAGGTTGATGTGCGCGTTCATCCCGGCCAGCAGGTGCTGCAGGACGATGTGGTTGGAGGTCTGCGCCGCCTGGAACGCCTTGAGCCACGACAGCGGCGGCAGCTCGCCCGCGCGGTAGGTGTCGTACGCGCTGATGTAGCGGCTGGCGAAGATCACGTCGAGCCGCTCCATCCGCGCGCCGTCCTGGAACTCGCCCTTCTTGATGCCGTCGCGCACGGCCAGGGTCACGCGGTTGTAGAGCGCGGCGAAGTAGCCCAGCCGGTCCTTCCGCGCGATGCAGTCCTTGATGATCGCGGAGAGGCGTTCGATGACACCGTCGATGTCGGTGGGTAGCGCAGTTGTCGTCATGGTCGGGGAGATCTGAAGCGTGGACGGAAGGAGGGACCGCGAAAGGGTACCGCCAGATGTGGTGATGAACAGATAACGGAAAGCGCCGCCGCGCTCAAGCGCCGCGAGACGCATCCACCGCGTCGAGCATCGCCCGGATGGTCTCCAGCGAGTCCGCGTCCTCCGGCCGCTTGTCGGTGCGCCAGCGCAGCATCCGCGGGAAGCGCACGGCGATGCCGCTCTTGTGGCGGGGCGAGCGCTGGATCCCCTCGAAGCCGAGCTCGAACACCAGCTCCGGCTTCACCGCGCGGACGGGGCCGAAGCGCTGCAGCGTGTTGCGGCGCACGAAGCTGTCCACGCGTCGGATCTCCTCGTCCGTCAGCCCGCTGTACGCCTTGGCGAAGGGCACCAGCTCGCCGCCGCTCCACACGGCGAAGGTGTAGTCGGTGTAGAGCGACGCCCGCCGACCGTGCCCGCGCTGCGCGTAGATCAGCACCGCATCGACGGTGAACGGCTCCACCTTCCACTTCCACCAGTCGCCGCGCTTGCGGCCCACGCGGTAGGGGCTGTCGGCGCGCTTCAGCATCAGCCCCTCGCGGCTGGCCTGCCGCGCCTCGCGATACGCCTGCCGCACGTCGTCCCAGCTGGCCGTCGCTACCACGGGGGAGAGGAGGAAGCGGCCGGCGGTGGGGATGCCCGCCAGCAGCTCCTCCAGCCGTGCCCGCCGCCAGGCGATCGGCCTTTCGCGCACGTCCTCTCCATCGATCTCCAGCAGGTCGTACGCGAGAAGGACGATGGGGATCTCGGCCAGGATCTTCGGCCCCAGCGCCTTCCGTCCGATCCGCCGCTGCAGCTGCGCGAAGGGGAGCGGGCCGCCGTCCTGCCAGGGAAGGATCTCGCCATCCAGCACGGTACCGTCGGGGAGATACGACGCCGCGGCCGCCAGCTCGGGGAAGCGCTCCGTCACCAGTTCCTCGCCGCGCGACCAGATGAACGTGGTCCCCGCGCGGCGGACGACCTGCGCGCGGATGCCGTCCCACTTCCACTCCACCTGCCACTCGTGGGGCTCGCCCAGCGCGTCGGGTTCGCCCTCCAGCGCGTGCGCCAGGAAGAAGGGGTAGGGGCGGGAGACGTCGGTGTCGCGCGTGTCCTCGCCCACCAGGCGGTCGTAGAACTCGGGCGACGGGTCCCACGCGCCCATCAGCCGGTGCGCGATGGCCGCCTCGTCGACGCCGCTGACGCGGGCCAGCGCGCGCACCACCAGCTTCTGCGACACGCCCACGCGGAACGAGCCGGTGATCAGCTTGTTCCACACGTACGCCTGCTCGCCGTCCAGCTCGCTCCACGCGCGCAGGATGGCCTCGCGCTGCGTCCCCTCGCTCTCGCCGCGCAGGGGGAGGAGACGGTCTTCGACCCAGACGCGGAGCGGGAGGTCGCTGGACGCGCCGGAGGGCGGGAGGAGGAGGGAGATGGTCTCGGCCAGGTCACCGACGGACTCGTAGCACTCGCCGAAGAGCCACTCGGGGGTGCCGGTGAAGTCCATCGCCCAGTCGGCCAGCTTGCGCGCGCCGACCAGACGCTTGGGCCGCCGCCCGCTCAGGAAGTGCACCGCCCACGCCGCGTCCGCCGGCGAGACGGACGCGAAGTAGCGGGCAAGCGCGTCGACCTTCTCGCCCGTCTTTGTGGTCTCGTCCAGCGCGGCGTACAGCTCGGCGAAGGCTTTCACGAGACAGCCTCGGCGAGCAGGTGGGAGGGGCCGGAATTGGTTGAGGGGGCGAATAATAAATTCGCTGCAACAACTACACGAAGTCCCCCTGCGGGGACTACAGAGTTGGGTGTGAGACGAAGCTTCGTCGCGCGAATCCGGTCTCCGTCAAAGCCCGGGGCCACATCGTGGCTCGTCGCGCGCACCGAAGCTTCGGAATGAGCAGATGCCGGTAGTCCGCGAAGGCGGACTTCGTGTGGTTGTTGCAGCGAATTCATTCGCCCGCCTCCCCCGGCTCCACTTCCGTCTCCCCTTCCGCCCCGGTGACAGGATTTTCGTCGCCCCCCTCCGCCTCCGGCGCGATCTCCACGTCGCCCGCGTCCTCCTCGCCCTCCCAGCGGCTGGCGACGGCCTGCGCCTCGAGGCCGTGCTGGCGCAGCCACCGCACGACGGGCTCGCGGTAGCCGTGCGTCACCCACACGCACTCCGCGCCGGTCGCGTCGATGGCGGTGAGGAGCGAGGGCCAGTCCACGTGGTCGGAGAGGACGAAGCCGCGGTCGACGGAGCGGCGGCGGCGCTGGCCGCGCACCCGCATCCACCCGCTGGCGAAGGCGGTGCTCACCGCGCCGAACCTGCGCATCCACGGCGTGCCGTGCGCGGACGGCGGGGCGACGATCAGCGCTCGGCTCCAGTCGTGCCCGCGCGGCTGCGCGCCGGCGTACTGCGTGGTCGGAAGCGCGACGCCGGTGTCGCGATAGTCGCGCGTGAGCCGGGCCACCGCGCCGTGCTCGTAGATCGGCCCGATCGACGCATCCACGCCCGCGAGCAGCCGCTGCGCCTTTCCCAGCGCGTAGCCGTAGATGATGGACGCCTTCCCCGCCTCGCGGTTGGCGCGCCACCACGCGTCGATGCCGGCGAACACCTCGCGCTGCGGCGCCCAGCGGTAGATCGGCAGGCCGAAGGTAGACTCGGTGACGAAGGTGTGGCAGCGCACCGGCTCGAAGGGCGTGCAGGTGGGGTCCGGCTCGATCTTGTAATCCCCCGACACCACCCACACCTCGCCGCCGTGCTCCACGCGCACCTGCGCCGAGCCCAGGATGTGCCCGGCCGGGTGCAGGGAGATGCGCACGCCGTTCACGTCGATCGCCTCACCCCAGTCGAGCGTGCGGATGTTCGCGTCCGAGCCCAGGCGCGTGCGCATCACCCGCTCGCCCTCGCGCGAGCCCAGGTACCGGCGCGATCCCCAGCGCGCGTGGTCGCCGTGCGCGTGCGTGATCACGGCGCGGTCTACGGGCATCCACGGGTCCACGTAGAAGTCGCCCGCGTCGCAATACAGCCCCCGCTCCGTGATCCGCATCAGCATGCGAGATCGATCTCCATCAACGGACGATATCTCCGGCGGCTCGAAATCCCCGGTGGGTTGAAACCCGCCGCTGGAACTTCAAGAAGTCCGCCTTCGCGGACTGCGCGGGCGCAGGATTCTCTCCATCACCCTCATCTCCAGCAAGCGCGATGACGAGTATCCACATGCGAAAAGCCCGCCCGGCGCGCTGCCGGACGGGCATTTCATCTCAATAGCGATCGATCAGTCGATCGTGGCGAGTTGGGGGAGGGGGGCGAGGCGCACCGATGCGTCGGCGTCGCGGAAGGTGGCCAGCACTTCCATCAGCCGCGCGATGTCGGCCTCGTTGCTGGCGATGCCGAGCGACGCGCGCACCGCGCCCACCGCCTGGTCGCCCATGCAGTCGGAGAACTGCTGCAGCGTGAACGTCTCCGCCGTCAGCGTGCTGATGCAGCGGAATGCCTCTTCATCGTGGTAGTCGAACGCGAACTCGGCCGCGCCGGGGTTGCAGAAGAAGCCCGTGCGGATGGAGATGCCGGCCTCGTTCGCGCGCTGCTCCACGATGCGGAAGTCCACCAGCTCGCCCGCGGGATCCAGCAGGTTGAAGGCGACCGTGCCGCCGCGCATCTCCAGCCCCTGCGGCCCGTAGATGCGCACCAGCGGCGCGCCGTTCGAGTGCCGCAGCCCCTTCAGCCGCTCGAGCAGCAGCCCCGTCAGCCGCATCACGTGCGCGTTGATGCGCTCGATCCCGATCTCCCGCATGAAGTCCAGCCCCGCCGCCGCGGCCGCGATCCCCTGGTAGTTGGGGGTGCCGTCCTCGAACGCGCGCCCGGTGACGTGCGAGAGGAAGACGGGGTTCTGCGCGGAGACGAAGCGCACCGTCCCCCCCGCGAACCAGGGCCGGTGCAGCTCGCCGAGCTCGTTGCGCCGCGCCAGCAGCACCCCCACGCCGGTGGGGAAGCCGAACATCTTGTAGAACGACAGGCAGACGAAGTCCGGCGTCCACCGCCCCAGGTCGAGCGGGCTGGTGGGAACGAACGCCGCCGCGTCGAGCAGCACGTGGTAGCCGTGCGCCCGGGCGACCTCGATCCACTCCAGCGGGTGCTTCACGCCGGAGAAGTTGGACTGCGCGGGGAAGGCGAACAGGTTCGGCTTGCTGCAGTCCTGGCAGGTCAGGTGCGACTCCAGGTCGGCCACGCGCAGGTCGTGGCCCAGCGGCACGTAGCGCACCTCGGCGCCGCGCGCGGCCGCGTACTCGCGGATGCCGTTGACGGAGTTGTGGTTGTCGGCCGTCAGCAGGAACTCGACGCCGGGCTCCCAGGGATACGCCTCGGCCACCAGCTTCAGCGCGCCGCTGGCGTTCAGCGTGAAGACCACCTCGTAGCTGTCGGGGTCGGCGTTGAAGAACTCCAGCACCTTCAGCCGCGCCTCTTCAACCTTCCGCGTGGCCGCCTGCGAGGTGGGGTTGCGCGAGTGCGGGTTCCCCAGGATGGCGCCGCACAGGTAGTCCGCGTGGGTGCGCACCTGGCTCTCGGCGTACAGGCCGGCGCCGGTGTAGTCCAGGTACACGTGCCCCTGCTCGTCCAGCCGGCTGAACTCGCGGCGGCGCAGCCCGGCGAAGAAGTCGGTCATCCCCGGATCGGTCGGAGGAAACGTAAGGCGCAGTCCCGCAAGCGCTTCGCAAAAGTAGCGGGATGGGCCGGAGTATGGAAGGCGAGGGGCGCCGTCACTCCGGCAGGATCGCCTGCATCCCCTCCCACCGCCCGCCCGGCTCCAGCCGCACCGGCTCGCCGGCGCACGCGGCCTCCACGCAGACGAAGCGGTGGAACTGGTCCGCCCCCAGGTCGTCCATCACCCCAGCCTTCTCATCCCACGGGTTCCACACCACCACGTCCCGGAAGCCGCGCTTGCGGACGAGGGTACTCTCCCATGAGCGGCCGTCGATCACCCGGAGCTCGTTGGGTGCGTCGAGATAGATGCGGTCCGTCTCGCTGGCGAAGCGAAGGTCGCGCTCCATCTGCACCTGCTCGCCGCCGGTTACCTTGTCGCGATAGCGGAGCCCCTTCAACTCGGTGATCCACGCCGAGCGGATGTCGCTCACGCGCAGGTAGGTGTGCAGCGCGCAGGTGAACTCGAACGCGTGGTCGCCGGTGTTGTGGACGGCGAGGGAGACGGAGAGCTCGGGCCCGGTCTCCACCCGCAACTCGAGGCGGAAGGCATGGTCCCACACCGCGCGCGTGGCGGGCGAGTCGGTGAGCGCGAGGATCGCGCGCCCGGTGCCGGTCTCCATCACCTCCCACTCCGCCGTCCGCGCGAACCCGTGCTTCGGCAACGGCCCCTGCTCCGCGAACTGCGGGAAGATCACGGGGATGCCGCCGCGGATGGCCGATCCGGGCTCGAAACGCGAGCGCGGGCTCAGGTACAGCACGTCCTCCGCGGCTGCGGTGATCCACTGCACCACGTGCGCCCCATGCCGGCGGATCTCCACGCGCCCGCCCGCGCGCGAGGCAAGGGCGATCTTCTCGGGGTCTTCCGTCTGATGATCCATTCGATCTCCCCTGCTATTCCTTGCATTTCTCGCCCATCGAAGAACAAGCAGAACCGCACACTCTGCGTGTAAATCAACCACTGCGTGGCTGAAATTCAGCCACATGATGGTTGATTTTCGTCACCGCGTCAGGCGGTAGATCAGCAGCGCGGCTCGCTTGATCTGCTGCGGAAGCGTCTCGAGGTTCACCGTCTCGCGCTCGGTGTGCGAGCCGGTGCCGTGCGCGCCCAGTCCCCCGATGCCGCTGACGTACGGGGCGACGAACGAGATGTCGCCCGCGCCGCGGCGGCCGGGGTCGTTGGGCGCGGCCTCGCGCAGGCCCAGCGAGCGGTTGACCCCGTTCAGCACCCCCAGGATCTCCAGGTTCCCCGGCGTGGGCGGCATGGACGGGTAGCCGTCGCTGAAGCTGATCTCCGACGCGGCGCCTGCCAGGGGCGTCGCCAGCACCTGCCGCATCCGGTCGCGCGTGCGCTGCAGCTGCTCGTCCGTCAGCGTGCGGATGTCGCCCGTCACCACCGCCGTGGCGGCGATCACGTTCGACTTGCCGAACGCGGTGCCGCGGCTCTCCGCGCCGTCGAACTGCACCTCGGTGCCGCCCAGGATCAGCCCCGGGCTGTAGGTGAGCCCCGGCTCGCGCAGGGTGGACTGGAACGCGTCCAGCACGCGCGCCGCCTCGTAGATCGCCCCGCTCCCCACGCCCTCGGCGAAGATGCCGGACGAGTGCGACGGCCGCGCCCGCACCCGCAGCGTCCACCCGCTGGAGCTGCGGCGCGAGGTCACCACCGTCTCCGAGCCGTCCTCGTCGCGCGAGGCGCCCTCGAACTCCAGCGCCGCGTCGCTCGCCCGCCCCGCCTCGATCAGCGCCGCGCGCGCCACGGACAGCGGCCGCCCCGGCGCCTCCTCATCTCCCGTGAAGGCCACGACGATGCGCCGGTCGCGCAGCGCACCCGCGGCCTGCAGCGCGCGCAGGGCGTAGATCACGATCACGTCGCCGCCCTTCATGTCGTTCGCGCCGGGGCCGTTCGCCGTGGCGCCGCTGCGCACGAAGCGCTGGAACGGGTTGTCGGGCTCGAACACCGTGTCCAGGTGGCCGATCAGCAGCACGCGCTTGCCGCGGCTCCCGCGCAGCTCGCCGAACAGGTGCCCGGCGCGGCGCAGCGAGTCGGGCATCTCCACCCAGCGCGTCTGGAAGCCGAGCGAGTCGAGCTGGGCGCGGAAGACGTCGCCCACCTGGCGGACGCCGCGCAGGTTGTGCGTGCCGCTGTTGATGTTGACCGTGCGCTCCAGCAGCGCGACGGCCTCGTCCACGTGCGCGTCGACGTACGCGGTGATGCGGCGCTCGGCAGCCGTCAGCTGCTGCGCGTGAGCGGGAGTCGGCGCGAGGCCGAGGGCGGCGGCGACGAGGGAGATGAAGAGGCGCGTGCGGAGCATGGGCGTGCGCGGGCGGCGGTGGCGCCGCGGCTCCCGAGGATGGAAAGCCGCGGGCGATGGAGATCGGGGTGACGGCGGCGAATCTCGCTCGCGGCCGCGCGCGCCGCAAACCCGCTACGGCGTCGGCGAGGTGGGGATGACGATGGTGTCGCGCGGCGCGTTCGGATTCGGGATCGGCACCACCACCGGCGGCGGAGGCGGTGGAGGCGGCGGTGGGGGAGGTGGCGGCGGCAGCGGCACGGGCTCCGGTGCCGGCGGCGGCGGAGCCGGTGCGGGCGCCGGAGGCGGAGACGGCCGCGGCGTGGGTTGCGTCGGCGGCGCAGCGGGCGGCGCGCTCGGCGGCGTCACCGGCGCGGGCGGCGGCGCCGGAGCAGGCGCGGGCGCGGGAGACGGCGCCACCGGCGGCGCGGGCTCCGGCGCGATCCCCGGCGTGCGGATGATCGGCGGCAGCGTCTCGGGGGTGACGGAATCGATGCCCGACGGCGGCGGCACGGGAGCCGGCGCCGGCGCGGTGACGACAGGCGCGGGCGCGGGGGAGACGTCCGTCCCCCCGCCGTCCTCCTCCGGCGCGGGCTCGGCGGCCGCCGAGTCGCGGCCCGGGATGCGGTCGGCCGACCTGTCCCGGCCGCCCATCGCCCACACGGCCGCGGCGGCCCCTCCGGCCAGCAGAAGCAGGAGAAGGAGCAGCATCGGCGCGCGGCTCCGTCTCCGCGCGGAAACGGGCGCGATGCGCGGCGCGGCCGCCGCGGGCGCCGCCACGACGGGCCCGGCGGCGGGGACGGTCTCCACCACGCGCGGCCGCTCGGACATCGGCGGGGGCGGCGGCGCGACGACGGTGTGGTCCTCCTCGGGATGCGGCGCGCCGGCGAGACCCGCCGTGGCGAAGATCGTCTGGTCCCCCTCCGCCGCGGCGCCGGTCAGCGCGTCGGCGAAGGCGTTCGCGTCGGGGTAGCGCGCGGCGGGATCCTCCGCCATCGCCCGCATGATCACCCGCTCCACGGCGCGCGGCACGTCGCGGTTCAGCTCGTGGACGGGGCGCACCGGGTCGCGGCCGCGCAGCCGCTGGCCGTCGGGCCCGCTGAACGGCTTCTCCCCCGTCAACAGCTGGTAGCCCACCACGCCCAGGCTGAACACGTCGGCCGCGGGTGTCAGCTCCCCGTCGCCGCGCATCTGCTCGGGGGCTGCGTAGGCGGCGGTCAGCGGGTTCTCGGCGCCCATGGTGCGCGTGAGCTCGCCGTCCTCCGCCGCGATGCGGGCGATGCCGAAGTCGAGCACGCAGACGCGAAAGGGCTCGTCGTCGTGCGGCTCGGCCAGGAAGATGTTCCCCGGCTTCACGTCGCGGTGGATGATCCCCGCCGCGTGGCCCACGCCCACCCCCTGCGCCGCCTCGCGCAGGATGCCGATGGCCACGTCCACCGGCGGCCGGCCCTCGCGCTTGAAGCGCTCGGCCAGGTTCTCGCCGACCAGCAGCTCCATCACCAGGAAGTCCAGCCCCAGCTCCGGGTCGGTGCCGAAGTCGTGGACGGTGACCACGTTGGGGTGGTGCGGCAGGCCGGCGGCGGCGCGCGCCTCGCGCTCGAAGCGCTGGCGCAGCCGCTCGCGCGAGGGCGCGTCGGGGGTCGCAAGGGTGATGACCTTGACGGCCACGGGCCGGCCCAGGCGCAGGTCCTCGGCGCGGTATACGGCCGCGAACCCGCCCAGCCCGATCACTTCGTCGATTCGGTACCGCTTCACCAGCGTCTTGCCGGCGAGCAGGTTCTCCAGTCCAGGCATCCCGCCGTCGTTCCCCGATCCATGCGTGAAGGAGCTCAGGGGGGAGTCGTGTGGCAAGATGCGAACCGGTCTTCGTCCGCCCTGTCATCACTCTGGAACGGTGAGACAAACCGTCCGTCCGCGGATGGACCGGCCGTCGTCCCTCCGTCTGGTCCGGAGACGGCGCGAACCACGGTGTATCAGCACGCACCGTGCGATTGCGCCCGCACGGGCTCCGGTCCACTTTGCAGGCGCACCCGAACCCGGACGGACACGCCGCCCATGGATCGCCCCTTCCACAACCCCTACTCGCACGGCTTCGTCCGCGCGGCCGTGTGCATCCCGTTCGTGCGCGTGGCCGATCCCGCGTACAACGCCGAGCGCACGCTGGGGCTGGCCCGCCGCGCCTCGGAGCTGCACGCCGCGGTGGCGCTCTTCCCCGAGCTGGGGATCAGCGCCTACACCAACGAGGACCTGTTCCACCAGAGCGCGCTCCTCGACGGCGTGGTGCAGGCGCTCGCGCGCATCGTCCGCGAGAGCATCGCCCTCACCCCCGTCCTGCTGGTCGGTGCGCCGCTGCTGTTCGAGGGGAAGCTGTTCAACTGCGCGGTCGTGATCCACCGCGGGCGGGTGCTGGGGATCGTGCCCAAGAGCTTTCTCCCCAACTACCGCGAGTTCTACGAGAAGCGCCAGTTCACCTCCGGGCGGATGGCGGTGGCCACGGCGGTGCAGCTCCTGGGGCAGATGGTGCCGTTCGGGACCGATCTCGTCTTCGATGCGGTCAACGTGGACGGGTTCCGGCTGGCGGTGGAGATCTGCGAGGACGTGTGGGTGCCCATCCCCCCCAGCACCTGGCTGGCGCTGGCGGGGGCGACGGTGATCGCAAACCTGAGCGCCAGCAACATCACCGTCGGCAAGGCCGAGTACCGCCGCGAGCTGTGCGCCGCGCAGTCCGGCAAGTGCGTGTGCGCCTACCTCTACTCCGCCGCCGGCCCGGGCGAGTCGACCACCGACCTCGCGTGGGACGGGCACTCGATGATCTTCGAGAACGGCGAGCTGGTCTCCGAGAGCCGCCGCTTCAGCGACGAGGAGCAGGTGATCGCGGGCGACGTGGACCTGGAGCGGCTGGCGCAGGACCGGATGCGCATGAGCTCGTTCAACGACTCGGTGGGCGCCTACCGCGAGCGCGTCCGCCAGGTGCGCACCGTCCCCTTCGAGTTCGCCGTCCCCACGGGCGCCATCGCGCTGGAGCGCAAGGTCCCGCGCTTCCCCTACGTTCCCGACGACCCGGCGCTGCTCGACCAGCGCTGCTTCGAGGCGTACAACATCCAGGTGCACGGCCTGATGAAGCGCCTGACCGCCACGGGGATCGAGAAGATCGTGATCGGCGTCTCCGGGGGACTGGATTCGACGCAGGCGCTGATCGTGGCCGCGCGGACGATGGACCGGCTGGGGCTGCCGCGGACCAACATCCTGGGCTACACCATGCCGGGATTCGCGACGAGCAGCGGCACGAAGTCCAACGCCTGGGCGCTGATGCGGGCGCTGGGAGTGACGGCGGAGGAGATCGACATCCGCCCGTCCGCCACGCAGATGCTGAAGGACATCGGCCACCCGTACGCGTCGGGCCAGGCGACGTACGACGTGACCTTCGAGAACGTGCAGGCGGGCGAGCGCACCTCGCACCTCTTCCGCCTGGCCAACCGGCACAACGCGATCGTGCTGGGGACGGGGGACCTGAGCGAGCTGGCGCTGGGGTGGGCCACGTACGGCGTGGGCGACCAGATGTCGCACTACAACGTGAACGCCTCGGTGCCGAAGACGCTGATCCAGTACCTGATCCGCTGGGTGATCGGGAGCAAACAGTTCGACGACGAGACCGGGCGCGTGCTGCAGGCCATCGTCGACACCGAGATCAGCCCCGAGCTCGTCCCCCACGCCGAGGGCGCGGACGACACCTCGGCGCCCGCGCAGAAGACGGAAGAGGTGGTGGGGCCGTATGAGCTGCAGGACTTCAACACCTACTACATCACCCGCTTCGGCTTCCGCCCCAGCAAGGTGGCGTTCCTCGCCCTGCACGCATGGGGGGATGTGGAGCGCGGCGCCTGGCCCGCGCTGGTGCCGGCGGAGAAGCGCCGCGCGTACGACCTCGCGGCGATCCGGAAGTGGCTGGAGGTGTTCGCCTGGCGCTTCTTCAAGATCAGCCAGTTCAAGCGCTCGGCGCTGCCCAACGGGCCCAAGGTCGGCTCCGGCGGCTCGCTCTCCCCCCGCGGCGACTGGCGCGCGCCGAGCGACTCCGAGGCCGCGGTATGGCTGGACGAGCTGCGGCGGAACGTGCCGGAGGATTGAAAGAAGTCCTAAGTCCTGAGTCCCAAGTCCTAAGTTGGCACTTACTCCACTTAGGACTTGGGACTCAGGACTTAGGACTTTCTTAATGGCTCCCCGCCTCCTTGCGCGCGCCGGACCCCCGGCGTACGCTCCCGCCCCATGATCCACCTGGACGACGTCGCGAAGGAATACGGAAGCTGGCCGACGCCGCCGCGGAACCGCGTCCGCGCGCTGGACGGCGTGACGCTGCACGTGCCGCCCGGCACCGTGATGGGCATCGTGGGCCCCAACGGCGCGGGAAAGAGCACGCTGATCAAGCTCCTGCTCGGCTATCTCCGCCCCACGCACGGCACGGTGCGCATCGGGGGGATGGAGCCGCGCGCGTGGGCGCAGACCCGCGGCGTGGCCTACGTCCCCGAGCTCCCCACCATCCCCGGCGCGTGGACGGTGGGCTACGCGATGCGCTTCTTCGCCTCGCTCGGCGAGCTGGACGACCCCAGTCCCCGGATCGCCGCGGCGCTGGAGCGGGTGGCGATGGCGGGGGTGGCGGAGCGGAAGATCCGCACGCTGTCGAAGGGGATGCTGCAGCGCGTCGCCATCGCCCAGGCGCTGATGGGCCCGCGCGAGGTGATGATCCTCGACGAGCCGACCAGCGGGCTGGATCCCGAGTGGATCGCCGAGCTGCGGGCGATCGTGGCCGAGTGGAAGGCCGCCGCGCCGAACCGCGTGGCGCTGATCGCCTCGCACGACCTGGACGAGCTGGAGCGCACCGCCGACCGCGTGGCCGTGCTCAACGAGGGGAAGGTGTCGGAGGTGATCGACCTGCGCGCCGCCGAGACCGTCTTCCCCGCCTACCGCATCGTCGTCGAGTCCACCCCGCACGCGGCGCAGGCGGTGCTCGCCTGCTTTCCCGACGCGGTGGCGGAGAAGGGGTCGCCGCTCACCTTCCGCGTGCACCCGGCGGACGTGGACGACCTGGACCGGCGCGTGGCCGCGCTGCTGGCGCGCGGCGTGGCGCTGCGCGCGCTGGCGCCCGAGCGCGAGACGCTGGAGGAGCGCTTCCACGGCATCCGCAAGCGCGGGAAGGGGAAGGGGCGCGCGTGATCACGCTCTATCTCTGGCAGCTGCGCTGGCGGCTCCTGCTCGTCGCGCTGGTCATGCTGGTGCTGTACGCGTACGAGCCCGGCTTTCACCTCCACGACGCGGCCGGCGCGGAGCTGGACCCGCTCGTCACCGACCCGCGCGGGGTGGGGTTCACGCTGGCGAACCTCTCCGCCGCGTCGATGCTGGTGCTGCTGGCCGGCTTCGTCTCCACCGACCGGCGGCGCGGCTATTACCGCATCTACTTCTCCCACGTCACCCGCCCGCTCGGCTTCTACCTGCTGCGCTGGACGGTGGCGTACGCGCTGTCGCTCCTGGCCGCGCTGGCGTTCCTCGTCGTCGGCCAGCTGGCGGCGTGGGGCGAGCTGCGCGCGGGCCTGGGCGTGATGGTGCAGCCGGCCGTGTTCGCGCTGGTGTACGGGGGGATGGTGGCGTTCTTCTCCGTCGTCCTGCCGAAAGGCGACTCGTTCGCCGCGCTGGCGGCGTACGCCGTCACCTCGCTGTGGGAATACACGATCTCGGTGTTCGCGGAGATGGAGAGGCAGCCGATCTCGCCCGCCCTGCGCGACGCCATCTCCCTGGTGCTCCCGCCGCACGTGGCGCTGCGCCACTTCTTCGACGTCACGCTGGCGGGGGGCAGCGCTTGGGGCGACGTGGCGTTCGCGGGGGGATACGGCCTGTTCTGGCTGATCCTCGCCGGCCTCCTCCTCTGGTTGCGCGAGTGGCCGTGATCCGTTGAAAGACCTGGTTTCACGCAGAGTTAGCAGGGTGAGCAGTTGAACCGCAGTTCTCTGCTGACTCTGCGTGAGCCTTCTTTTCTAGGAGATGGAGGAACGACGAAGCGGCGGCACGGGGAAAGATCCCGCGCCGCCGCTTCGTTTCCGATCATCCGCGGTCAGCGGAGCGCGGAGATCTGCATCCGCTCGGGGCCCAGCATCCCGCGCATCGGGCGGCCGCGGCGGCCCACGCGCCAGCGCCGGAAGGCGATCGCCGCCATGGTGCCGTAGAGGATCAGCCGCATCACGCTGAACGTCCACAGCGGGGGATGCCAGGCGCCGGGCGTGTCGATCGGCGCCACCACCACCAGCCAGGCGATCCCCAGCGCCACGCTGGCGGCGTACACGGCCAGCAGGGCCCAGAGATAACGGTCGGCGCGGTTGGACACCAGGAGCGCGAACAGCATCCCCATCAGCACCAGCAACTCGACCACGTCGAGGACGGCCACGGTGGTCAGGTGCAGCAGCGTCTTCAGCGTGCCCTCGATCGTGCCTCCGACCGCGCCGGCCGCCATCCCCGCGGCCATGAGCAGCGCCGCGGCCACGGCGAAACGGCGGCCGGGCTCGGCGCGGGCCATCGCGAGCGCCGCGAGCGCCGCCGAGGTGCCGACCATCAGGAAGGTGCGGCTGTGCTCCAGCGCCGGGCGCCAGCGCAGGTAGTCCGCCCATTCGGCGGAGTGCTTCCCGGCGAACCACGCCACCGCCCCGAACACGGTCTGCGTGCCCAGGCAGAGGGTGAAGGTGGTGAAGG
This sequence comes from Longimicrobium sp., assembly GCA_036377595.1. NCBI lineage: Bacteria > Pseudomonadati > Gemmatimonadota > Longimicrobiia > Longimicrobiales > Longimicrobiaceae > Longimicrobium > Longimicrobium sp. The sequence goes on from DASUYB010000105.1 coordinate 35,595, forward strand.
CGACGCCCACGAGCGTCCACGCCGCCAGGTGATACCGGCTCCCCGCGCGCTCAGAGCCGATCCGCAGCGCGAAGACGGCCACCAGCATCAGCGGCAGCGGCAGCGGCCACTGCAGCACCAGGCTCAAGGGAATCGGCTCAGGCATCCTGCAAAACGGAGGTTCGGGTTACGGGGCGTGCCGGCCGGCGCCGCACGCGCGCAGCAACGGTGGCGCGGACGCCGGCCAATCACCGGCACCCCCGGTACGGGAAAAAAAAGGCCTCAGGACTCGGATCGGGCGGAGGTCATCCTCCCGCACGGAACGCGCGGCAGGCGCGCCCGGCCGGAGTTGAGAGGTGGCTCAGCAGTTCGGCGGGCAGAGGAGCGCGGTGTTGGTCACGGTGATCTTGTCGGGGCCCTCCTCGGTGTCGCCCGAGAACGCCATCACCCCGCCGCCGGCCTTCGGCTTCAGCGTGATCTCGATCTTGTCCACCACGTGGTCCGGATCCTCCACGTGCAGCACGAACGAGTAGCCCTTGGTGCTCGACAGCTCGATCGCGCAGCGGCCCAGCGGCTTGTCGTGGCCGTCGGGAAGAACGAAGGGATACGGCCCGTGCTTCTGCTGCTCGTACACTTCCTCGCCGTTCACGAGGATGGAGCGCGCGAATCCCGGATAGAAGCCCGCCGTGAACTCGTGCCTGCCGATGTTCTTCTTCTGGACGTGACGCTCCGGCGAGGGGTCGCGCGTCTTGGTTGCTCCGTTCATTGAAGTGCCTCCTGGGGGCGGTTGAAAGGGTGTGAAGCACCAACGGTGTAAAAATGTCCGCACCTTACGTGCACGGCAAGTCTTTTCTCATCCGGCGCGAAGTGGTCGGGAAGGGTGCGGGTTCGGGTACACGCGCGAGCGCCCGCCCCGGCGTGGGGCGGGCGCTCGGACGCGGTTGCGAGACGGTCAGATGGCGATGGCGGGCTGACCCTGGAACACGACCTGGGTGCCGCCGGCCAGCTTGTCGCCCAGGCGCGGCTGGTTGGTGGCCACCAGGTAGATCTCGTACAGCCCCACCAGCCCGCCCACCAGGTACAGCGGGAACGCCAGCAGCCCCAGCACGGGCACGGCGCCGAAGATACTGGCCGCGGCGGCGATGGCCAGCGTGGCGTTGCGCCGGATGGACTCCTGGATGGTGATGGGCCCGCCCTGCGCGGTGACCACCGCCAGCCCGATGATCTTCTTGCCGGGCGAGCGCCCCTCGAGCAGCACGTCGCGCGACAGGATCAGCGCGGTGCCCACCGCGGCCGCGGCCGCCGTCCCGATCCAGCCCAGCACCATGGTGAACGCGAAGCTCACGATGGTGTTCACGATGGCGATGGCGACGAAGTCGATGATCGCGGCGATCGCCCGCTTCGCCAAGTCGGGGCGGCCCGTCTGCGCGACCTGCGCGCCGGGCGCCGGGGCGCCATAGGGACCGCCGGCGGGGTTGCTGCGGGTCTCGGGGGCTTGCGGGTCCATGGAGAACCTCCTGCGGGAGAAAAGACAGGCGGGCGAACCCCGCCGGGGGCGGCGGCACCGGCGCTACGCCGGCCGGCCGCCAGGAAAAGGGCTGGGCCGCCGGTGGAATGGCGGCGCGGAGAGGGCTCTTACGGACCCTGCCGCCCACGGGGGCGCGGCCGGGTGGAGGTCCGTGGGGTGGTGGCGCACGCGGCTGGTCTGGGGGAGACGCGGAGCCTGAACCGTGTTCACTGTGCAACAAGGATCGTAAACGGGCTTTTCGGCGGTGTCAAGCGTCGAAGCTCCACGGACTTGCGTGGCGTTCCCCCACGCGCGCGAATTGGTCCCTCACGGGCTGTCGCGGTCACGGGACAGAAACGGATGAACGGCGGGATGCGAGGATCGACCCCGTTCCACAGGGCAAGCCTGTCCGCGGCCGCAGACGGCCCCCTCCCCCCGACCCCCTCCCCCGCTGCGCAGGGGCGGGGGAGCACTCAGCTTCGAATCAGGCGCCAGCGCTGGGTCTCCCTCCTTCCCCGCAGGAACTCGTCGTGGTGAGATCCCGCCTCACCAGCCGGCACGGCGATCCGCATCGTCTGAATCTCCCCGAAAAATCCTATCCCCAACCCACGCCACGACTTGCGTTCGAGGCCTTGACCTGTGCGTCCTAATCCTTATCTTACTGACCAGTCAGTTATTTAACCGTCGACGCAGGTCCCACACATGAGCGACGAGATCAGGACGCAGTACGACGACGAGCAGGACGGCCCGCGATGGCGGCGCCGCAGCGAGGCGCGCCCCGGCGAGATCGTGGAGGCCGCGCTGGACCTGTTCGTGGAGAAGGGCTTCGCGGCCACCAGGATGGACGAGATCGCGAAGCGCGCCGGGGTGACCAAGGGCACCGTGTACCTCTACTTCCCCAGCAAGGAAGACCTCTTCCGCGCCGTGGTGGAGGAGATGATGGGGCCCAACATCGAGACCGGCGAGCGGATGCTGGCCGAGCACACGGGCTCGGCCGCGGAGCTGATCCGCACGCTGATCCGCGGCTGGTGGGAGCTGATCGGCAACCAGCGCGTGGCCTGCCTGAGCAAGCTGATGACGGGCGAGGCGGCCAACTTCCCCCACCTAGCCCAGTACTACGTGGAGCACGTGGTGCTCCGCGGGCGCCGCATCTTCCAGGCGGCCATCCAGCGCGGCATCGACAGCGGCGAGTTCCGCCCGGTGCCGGTGACCGATTCGGCCCGGCTGGCCATCGCGCCGCTGGTGCAGGCGTCGATCTACAAGCGCTCCATGATCCAGTACGACCCCGACGGGTGGGACATGGAGCGGTACCTCCAGCTCCACATGGACATCTTCCTTCGCGGACTGGCGAAGGACCCGGAAGACGGAGACCAGACCCGATGAAGCTCGAGCTCGCGCCGGCCGCGGTGGCCGCGCTGCTGTTTACGGCCGGGGCCGCCGCCGCGCAGAACGCGCAGCCGGTGACCCTGACCCTTTCGCGGGCGGTGGCCGTGGCCGCCGACACCGCGCCCGCCGTGCAGATCGCCGGCCTCCGCGCCGAGCAGGCGCAGGAGCGCATCCGCGAGACGCGCGGCGCGCTCCTTCCCAACCTGTCCGCCGCCGTGGCCGAAGACCGGCGCACGCAGAACCTGGAGACCTTCGGCTTCCAGCTGCCGCTTCCGCCCGGGCAGTCCATCCCCCCCAAGATCGGGCCGGTGGACGTGTTCGACGCGCGGCTGCGGGCCTCGACGCCGCTCTTCGACCCCGCGGGGCTCGTCCGCGTGCAGGCCGTCCGTGCCGCGGCCGCCGGGTCGCAGGCGGACGTCGCCACCGCGGCGGAGACCTCGGGCGCCCGCGCGGCGCAGGCCTTCGTGACCGCCGAGCGCGCCGCCGCCACCATCACCGCGCGGCGCGAGGACGTGCGCCTGGCGGGCGAGCTGGTGACGCTGGCGCAGGCGCAGCTGGACCGCGGGGTGGCCACGGCGCTCGACGTCACCCGCGCGCGGACGCAGCTGGCCGCCGCGCAGGGCCTTCTCTCCGTGGCCGAGAACCAGTTCGCGCAGGCGCGGGTGAACCTGGCGCGGGCGATGGGGATCGATCCCCGCACGCCGATCTCCCTGGGCGAGGCGCTGGGGCCGCAGACGGCGGCCACCTCCGTCCCCGCAGACGAGGCGGCGGCGCTGCAAGCCGCGCTGGCGAACCGGCCGGAGCTGAAGAGCGCGCAGGCGCAGCAGCGGGCGGCGCAGCTGGGGTCGAAGGCCATCCGCGCGGAGCGGCTTCCCCGGCTGGACCTCTCCGCCGACTACGGGCTTTCCGGGCTGAACCCGCACGACGCCTTCCCCACCTACAACATCGCCGTGCAGGTGTCGGCGCCGCTGTTCGACGGCTTCCGCCGCGAGGCGCGCCAGCAGCAGCAGGCGCTGGCCGCCGACGAGGCGCGGGTGCGCGAGGCCGACGTGCGCGAGCAGGTGGCCGCCGAGGTGCGGTCGGCGCTGCTCGACGTGGCCACCGGGCTGGACCAGCAGCGCATCGCCGCCGAGCGGCTGCGGCTGGCCAACGAGGAGCTCTCGCAGGCGCAGGAGCGCTTCGCCAACGGCCTGGCCACGAACATCGAAGTGATCAACGCGCAGCAGAACCTGGTGCGCGCGAAGGACGCCGTGATCGACGCGCAGGCCGCCTCGGCCGCCGCGCGCGTGAACCTGGCCCGGGCCACCGGGACCACCCTGAACATCCGCTGACGGATGCATCGCGAGGACGAAGAGACCATGGCCAACGCCACTGCAAAGCTGAACACGGCCGACGCTCCCGCCGGTCCGCAGCGCGTCACCCTTTCCGCCGACGGCGCGGGCGCGCCCGAGGCCGTCGAGGCGCCGAAGAAGAAGCGCCCCGTGCTCCCCATCCTGGCCGTGCTCCTGCTGGCCCTGGTCGGCTACTTCGGCTACCGCTGGTGGCAGGGGCGGAACTGGGAGACCACCGACAACGCGCAGGTCGAGGGGCACATCACCCCCATCCTGCCGCGCGTGGGCGGCTACGTGGCCGGCGTTCGAGTCGTGGAGAACCAGCCGGTTCATAAGGGCGATACGCTGGCATTGCTCGACGACCGTGATCTGCGCGCACGGTTGGAACAGGCCGAGGCCGATCTTGCGGCTGCTGAAGAGCAGACGGCGGGCAACGGTGGGCAAGCCGTGGCGCAGGCGGCCGCGGCAGAGGCACAGGCTGGCGCCGCTCGCGCCAACATCGCAGCAGCGATGGCGAACGCAGAGAAGGCACACCGCGATGTGGAGCGCCTTCGCCCGCTTGCCGAGCGTAACATCGTCAGCAAGCAGCAGTACGACGCAGTGGTTGCCGCTGCGAGCGCCGCAGACGCGCAGGTACAGGCAGCCCGGGAGAATGCGAATGCGGCCAGTAGCCAAGCCACGGCTGCTGGAGCGGGAGTACGCGTGACTCGCTCGAAGATCGAGTCTGCCCGCGCCGCCCGCGACGCGGCAGCTTTGCAGCTCAGTTACGCAGTGATCACCGCACCGCGCGATGGTGTCGTGGCCCGGAAATCCCTTGATGTGGGACAGCTGGTGCAGCCTGGCCAGCCAGTCATGAGCGTGGTCGACCTCGCCGACGTGTGGGTGACGGCCAACCTCAAAGAGACACAGACGCGCGACCTGCGTCCCGGCGACCCGGTGGAGGTGGAGGTCGACGCGTACTCCGGTCACACCTTCCACGGGCGGCTGCAGAGCATCAGCCCGGCCACGGGCGCGCGGTTCTCGCTGCTGCCGCCGGACAACGCCACGGGCAACTACACCAAGGTGGTGCAGCGCATTCCGGTGCGCATCCGCTTCGACGGGCGCGGCGACGCGGGCTTCCCGCTGCGCCCCGGGATGAGCGCCTTCGTCCGCATCAAGGCGCGGAGTTGAGCCGGCCGTGAGCACGCAGACGCTGACGTTCCCCGCCGCACGCGCGAAGGCGCGCGCGGCGGCGGACGATCCGTACCGCAACCGGTACCTGATCGCGCTGACGGTCACCCTGGCATCGGTGCTGGAGCTGCTGGACACCAGCATCGTCAACGTCGCGGTGCCGCACATGATGGGCACGCTGGGGGCCACGCTCGACCAGATCGCCTGGGTGTCGACGGGCTACGTCGTCGCGAACGTGATCGTCCTCCCCATCACCGGCTGGCTGTCGGCGCGCTTCGGGCGGCGGCGCTACTTCGCCGCCTCCATCGCGCTCTTCACCCTGGCCTCCTTCTTCTGCGGCAACGCGGGGTCGCTCGAGGCGCTGGTGTTCTGGCGCATCGTGCAGGGGATCGGGGGCGGAGCGCTGCTGTCGACCTCGCAGTCCATCCTCTACGAGGTGTTCCCGAGGGAGGAGTTCGGGACGGCGATGGCCATCTTCGGGATGGGGGTGATGGTGGGGCCGACCCTCGGGCCCACGCTCGGCGGCTACATCACCGACGCGCTCAGCTGGCCGTGGATCTTCTACATCAACGTGCCGCTGGGGATGATCGCGCTGGCGATGACGCTGGGCTTCATCCGCGACTCGCGCTTCGCGCAGAAGGTGGAGAAGGTCGACTGGCTGGGCCTCGGCCTGCTGATCGCGGGGATCGGGTGCCTGCAGACCATGCTGGAGCGCGGCGAGCGACTGGACTGGTTCGACTCGGGCGAGGTGGTGCTGTACGGGGTGGTGAGCGCCGTCTCCCTCGCCTGGTTCGTGTGGCACGAGCTGCACACCGAGCACCCCGTCGTGGACCTGCGCATCCTGAAGAGCCGCCAGTTCACCGCGGGGATCACCTTCGCGGCGATGCTGGGGTGCTGCCTCTACGCGACGGTGTTCGTGCTCCCCGTGTACCTGCAGACGCTGCTGGGCTTCACGGCCGAGCAGACGGGGTTCGTGATCCTTCCCGGCGCGCTGGCCAGCGCGTTCACCATGGCGGCCATGGCGCGGACGACGGGAAAGATCGACGGGCGCATCCTGGTGGTGTGCGGCGTGGCCATCTTCGGCGCGTCGATGTGGATGCACGGCCACTTCACCACCGAGAGCGGGCAGCACGACTTCTTCCTGCCGCTGATCCTGCGCGGGGTGGGGCTGGGGCTGATCTTCGTGCCGATGACCAACCTGGCGCTGGCCGACCTGCCGATGGAGAAGATCCCCAACGGCACGGGGCTGTACAACCTGACGCGGCAGCTGGGCGGCAGCATCGGCATCGCGGTGACGGCCACGCTGGTGAGCCGCTTCCGCGAGACCAACTACGCCGTGCTGAGCGAGCACGTGAGCCGCTACGGCGAGGTCACGCGCGAGCGCCTGGCCATGATCACGCAGGCGCTGATCGCGAAGGGAACGCCCGCGCCGCTGGCCGAGACCAAGGCCATCGCGGTGATCCAGGGCCAGGTGATGCGGCAGGCCGCGATGCTCAGCTACGAGCACCTGTTCCTGATGTTCGGGCTGGGGATGGTGCTCACCCTCCCCCTCCTGCTCCTGATGCGCCGCGGCAAGGCCAGCGCCGGCGGCGGGATGGCACACTGACGCGGCGATCGACCGACGGAGCAACGAGCCGCCGGTCGCGGAAGGACGAAGGGCCGGCACCCGCGCGGATGCCGGCCCTTCGTGTGTCCGGCGGGGATTGGGACGGGCGGGTAAACCCGCGGCTGGAACATTGGAAAGCCTCGCAAACGGCGCGAGGCTTCTTTACCCGCCCGTGGACCATGCGTTATCGGAGATCCGCGCGAGGTCTTCAGGCCGCTCTTGCTCGGGATCGAACGTCCGGAACCCGGCCCGCTGGGCGACGTGCCTCAGCTTCCGATCCGCGGCGACGAACACCAGCTTCTCATCGGGTACGTTGCGCTGCACCTGGAACGCCGACGCGAGGTGGATCAGGTCCAGCGTTCCCGCTCCGGAGTCGGTAAACCGAGTCGCGAGCACCTCGGCATCCAAGAGCAGGTGCCGTTCGAGCGCAAGGACATTGAAGTTGCGGGCTCGGTGCGTTTCGAACTGCCGAAGTCCGTGCTGGAACGCTCGCCGCCCCTGCCGGGATGCGGACCGTTTGTGCTTGTGGAGCCGGACGAACACCTCAAGTCCCACGTAATCGGAGATGTAGAATCTGCCGCTGAAGCGCCGCGCCTCGAACATGTCACGCATGGCCGAGCTGCCGCTCTCCTCGAGGTAGAGCTTCACGAGAGCGCTGGCGTCGAGGAAGAGGATCATGGGACAGATCCGATTAACGGCGCCCGAACTTTCGAATCAGGAATCGCCGCAGCGATGGGCGCAGGCGAATGGGTTCGAAGGGCGTTGGCGGCTCGTCACTCTCGGCGGGCCGAATACCGGCGGCACGAAGGATCGCCTCGCGATCCGCCTTCGGCCGCGAGTAGAACGGAACGACCACGTTCTCTTCTGTCTGGTGCTCCTCTGTCTGTGGTCGACCCGACCTATGGAATCGCTTCGGAAAACGTGGCCGCTCGAACCAGAGTCCGTCAGGGAAGATTCGATACCACAACGAGCGTAGCGACCATCTGACCCGGATCGGCTCGAAATCCAGGCGAGGCGTCTCGTCACTCAGCGCGGGCCGAATGCCGGCGGCGCGGAGAATCTCGTCCCGCTCCGCTTTGGGACGGGAGTAGAACGGGATCGTATCGCCGGCTTGTTCCTTTGGTCGGGTGCCCATTCAATCCCCCGATTTGAGCGCGTCGGCAGCGACATCGAATCTACGCTGGCGTACAGATATTTACAAGCTGCACACGAGGCCGTTTTTACGCTGCCGATTTCCCGCACGGCGGCAGCGAAATCCCCGTTATCCACAAATCGAAAAGGGCGAGTTTTGGCGCATGTGGCCGCAGAAGAGCGGAGACGCGGCCGCTTCGGCGGACTAGCCGCTCGCACGCTTGCCGCGCTACGTTCCGCCGCTCGAAATCCTCGGCAAACAATGGAGGCAGGCGAACGGAAGATGATGGCGGAGAACCCGATCCTGGCGCACACGCGCGTGGCGGCGGCGGGGCGCGAGCCGGAGCGCTGGCTGCTGGTGCTGCACGGCATCTACGGCGCCGGGCGCAACTGGGGCTCCATCGCGCGGCGGCTGGTGGAGGCGCGGCCGGAGTGGGGCGCGGTGCTGGTGGACCTGCGCAACCACGGCCAGTCGCGCGGCTTCGCGGGGCCGCACACGATCGCGTCGAGCGCGGCGGACGTGGACCGGCTGGTGGAGGAGATGGACCTGCACGCGGCCGCCGTCCTGGGGCACTCGTTCGGGGGGAAGGTGGCGCTGACGTACGCCGACCACCACGGCGCGGAGCTGCGCCAAGTGTGGGTGATGGACAGCACCCCCGCCGTACGCGGGCCGGAGGGCACCGCGTGGGAGATGCTGGAATCGGTGCGCGCCATGCCGCCCGACTTCGACTCGCGCAACGAGCTGGTGGAGCGGCTGATCGCGGCGGACTACGCGCCGGGGGTGGCGCAGTGGATGGCCATCAACCTCGAGCCGCACGGCGGGCGCTATCACTGGCGCATCGACCTCGACGCGATGGAGGAGATGATGCGCGACTTCTACCGCACCGACCTGTGGCACGTGATCGAAAACCCGCCGCCCGGCGTGGAGATCCACGTGGTGAAGGCGACGGAGTCCGACACGCTCGATCCCGCGTCGGTCGCGCGCATCGAGGCGGCGGGGCGCGCGAACGGCCGCGTCTTCCTGCATCTGCTCGAAGGCGGCCACTGGATCAACACCGACAACCCCGACGCGGTGCTGAAGCTGCTCGCCGACACACTGCCGTAACGAGAAATCCCGAAAACGATTTTTTTCACGCAGAGTTAGCAAAGTCAGCAGATAACTGCAGCTTTTTACTGCTGACTCTGCTAACTCTGCGTGAGCCAATTCTTTAGAGGGCTTTTCACCGCGACACCGCCTCCGGTCGCGACGGTCGGCCGGCGCGGGACGGAGTCGTCGTCTTCGCCTGCTCGCGGAAGGTGGAGAGGAGGGCGAGGAGGCGCATCGCGTCGCGCTCCAGGCTGGCGATGCCGAAGGAGACGCGGATGGCGCCGACGGGGGCGCCGCGCATCACGATCTTCATCCGGTCCAGGCTGAAGCCGTTCGCCCGCGCGTCGTCCCAGGCGCGCTCCGCATCCTCCGCGGCGAACCCGAACGCGTGCTCGGCCGCGCCGGGGTTGCAGAAGCAGCCGCCCCGCAGCGAGATCCCCGCCTCGCGCGCCCGCGCCTCCACGATCCGGTAGTCGATCACCCGCCCCTTCGCATCCAGCACGTTCAGCGCGACAGTGCCGCCGCGCTCGCGCCCGTCCACGGGGCCGTGGATGCGCGCGAGCGGCGTTCCATCTCCATGACGCAGCTCGGCCAGCTCGCCCAGCAGCGTGCGCGTCAGCGAGGCGACGTGGTAGCCCAGGCGCGGCATCCCCACGCGCTCCAGCAGCTCAAGGCCGCAGGGGACGGCGGAGATGGAGAGGAAGTTGGGCGTGCCGTCCTCGAACGCCTCGGCGCCGGGCTTGAGCAGGTGACGCGGCGCGTGCGTGGCGACGAAGTCCACCGTGCCGCCCGCGAACCACGGGCGCTCCAGCCGCGCCAGCGCGTCCCGCCGGGCGATCAGCGCGCCAAGGCCGGTCGGGTAGCCGAACATCTTGTAGAAGGAGATCGCCACGAAGTCCGCCGGCACGTCGCGCAGGCTGAGCGCGGCGGTGGAAACGTACGACGCCGCGTCCACCAGCACCCGCCATCCCAGCTCCCGCGCCGTCGAGACGAGCGACAGCGGGTGCCGTACTCCCGAGAAGTTGGACTGCGCGGGGAAGGCGAACAGGCGCGGACGCGATGCATCTCCATCCGCAAGAAGAGAGATGGGATCGCGCATGCGGAGCTCGTCGTCGAGCGGGACGTAGCGCACCTCGGCGCCGCGGCGGGCGGCGAGCTCGCGGATGCCGTTGACCGAGTTGTGGTTGTCGGCGGAGAGGAGAAGGCGCGAGCCGGGCGCGAACGGGAACGCCTCGCCCACCAGCCGCAGCGCACCGGTGGCGTTGGGGGTGAAGACGACCTCGTACTCGGCCGGGTCCGCGTCGAACCAGCGCAGGACCTGCGTCCGCACCATGTCCATCGCCGCGGTGCTGGCGCGCGACGCAGGGCTCTCGGAGTGCGGGTTGCCGAACACGCCCGCCTCCAGCAGCGCCGCGTGGTGGCGGACGTGGCCCTCGGCGTGGAGGCCGCTGCCGGTGTAGTCCAGGTACGCCTGCCCGGCAGCATCCAGCCGGCCGAACTCGCGCTCGCGGAGGGCGCGGAAGAAGGGCTCGATCTCGCTCGGCATCAGCAGCCTCGCTGGCGGATGCGGCGCACGGCCGCGGCTTCACCCGACGGCGCGCGGGACGGAAGCGCGGCATAGGGATCGTCCGCCGGCGGCGCGGAGACACCGGTGCGCGGCACGCCGCCGAAGTAGCGGGCGAGCGCGGCGGCGGAGTCGAACGCGGCCTGCTGGCGCGCCGTGGGGTTGGCCGGCAGGGCGGGATTCATCACCTCCGCCAGCCACTCGTACAGCCCGCCGCGGAGGAAGTAGACGCGCTCCACCCCGCTCGCGCGCAGGAAGAACCACCCCTGCGCCGCGTGCGTGCCGCCCTCGGAGTAGAGCACCACCGTCTCGTCCGGGCGGAAGCCGGCGCGCGTCAGCGCGGTGAGCGACAGGTTCTCCGCGCGCGGGAGGTGGTACGCGGCGAAGTCGTCCGCGCCACGCACGTCGATCACCCGCAGCCCCGGCTTCCGCTCGCGGATCCATCCCGCCAGCTCCAGCGCGGTGACGTGATCCTCCTCGTTCTCCACGATCCGCGCGAGTCGATCGACATCAACTGATCGATTCCGCGGCTCGCCGGCGGCGACGGCGAGGAGGGCGAGGACCGCGGCGGCGCCGGCCAGCAGGCGGTGGGCGACGCGCGCGCTCATCCCCACCCCCGCGCGCGGGCCTCGATGCGCTCGGCGGCGGCGAACGCGCCCAGCGCCATCGCCACCACCAGCGCGACCGTGGCGCCGTAGCCGAGATGGAGGAGATCGGGGAAGGTGAGCACGCCGGCCGGGGTGCTCTCGTACAACGGCTGGACGAGGGGGAAGGCTTCGGCGAAGACGAGCACACCCGCCAGCATCCCCGCGACGACCGCCAGCCCGTCGCGCCGGCCGGCGGCGGCGGCGACGCACGAGGTGCCGGGGCAGAGGCCGCCCATCACCATCCCCACCCCGAACACCGCGCCACCGACAGCCTGCGGCAGCACGTGCGTCTCGGGGACGTAGACCCGCGCGAGGTCGAGCACGCCGAGACGGGAGAGCCAGAACACGCCGAGCGCGGCGGTGACGATGGCGCTGAACATCACCTTCAGCACCGTGAGATCGCGTCCGTAGAACTGCGCCGCCAGCTTGCGCGCACTCCCCAGCCCCGCGCGCTCGAGACACCATCCGAACGCGGCGCCGATCGCCAGCGCGACGGCGAGGGACGCCGCGTCGCCGGGAAGGAGGGGGAAGGTCATCTCCATTCCCTCCGGAAGAGCGGCGCCGCCGCGTAGGCCGCCGCGAAGGCGGTGGCGATGAACAGCCAGCTCCCCACGCTCAGCAGCGCGCCGCCGGTGAGCGCCTGCCCGCTCGTGCATCCCCGCGCCAGCCGCGCGCCGATGCCCATCACCGCGCCGCCGCCGAACGCGTAGAAGATCCGCGCGCGGTCGGTGATCCCATCTCCACGCTCGACCGTCCGCCCGAAGCGCCCGCCCAGCCGCGCGGACGCGAAGCCGCCCAGCGCGATCCCCATCACCTCCACCACCAGCCAGTCGCCCAGCGGACCGCGCGCGCCGTCGCCCAGGTAGCCGGCGAGCGCGGGATTCGCCGCGGCGTGGGCGGGCGCCACGGCGGCCACGCCCGCCGCGGCGACGGAGGAGAAGGCGCCCGACGCGCCCAGTCCGCGGCCCATCACCACGAACGCGGCCAGCAGCACCAGCCCGATCCCGACGCCGGCCAGGTACGGGCTGGCGTACGGCCGCGCGACGGCCTCCGCCCCCGCGCGCGCGGGGGCTAGGGAGAGCGGAGCGGCGGCGTCGATCGCGCTCACCGGCTCCCCCCGGAGGGCGCGGACGGGTTCTCGACGGGAAGGTCGGTGCGCGCGTCCCAGTCCTGGAACGAGCCGTCGTACAGCCTGACGTCGTAGCCCAGCGTCCGTGCGGCGAAGAGCATGGCGGTGGCCTGCTGGCCGATGTGGCAGTAGCCGACCACGGTGTCGCCCGGCCTGACGCCGGCGTTGCGGAAGAGTGCCGCGAGCTGCGCCGGGCTCTTCACCCGCAGCCGCGCGTCGGTGATCTCGGTGAAGGGGATGCTGCGCGCGCCGGGGATGTGGCCGTAGCGCTTGTCGGTGGCCTGCACGCCGTCGTAGAACGCCGCCGCGCGTCCGTCGACCAGCGCCACGTGCGGGTCGCGCGCGTGCTGCCGCACCCACTGCGCGTCGACGATCAGCTCCTGCGTGCGCAGCGGCGACAGTCGCCCGCGGCGCGCGGGCGGAACCGCGGCGGTGACGGGGCGACGCGCCTCCGTCCACGCCGGCATCCCCCCGTCCAGCAGCGAGACGCGGTCGCCGAGCCCCGCGTACGCGAGGGTGAAGACGACGCGCGTGCTGGGGCTGACCCAGTCGTTGCCATAGTAGACGACAATGCGCGAGTCGTCGGAGATGCCGAGCGCCTCCAGCCGGTCGTGCAGCTCGGCGGCGGGCGGCATCTCCAGCATCAGCGCGCCCTCGCGGTGCGGCGTGGAAACGTCCTGCAGCCGGATCAGCCGCGCGCCAGGGATGTGCGTCCGCGCGTACTCGGCCGGGTCGCCCACGTGCAGGAGCACGAGGTCGGGGTCGTTCAGGTGCGCCGCGAGCCACTGCGGCGTCACCAGCAGCCGGTCGCGCGGAGACTGCGCGGACGCGCCCGTAGCCAGCTCCGCAACGGCGATGGTGGTGGAGACGAGCGCACGGGCGATGGCGCGCCGCACGGGGAAGTACGTTCGAATCATCGGGATCGGCTCCGGATGGGGTGGATGCATCGCGATCCGTCAGGACCGTGAGCCGCACATTCGTCCCGGAGCCTCGTCGCCGCCACGCGATTGCAGCGAACGACGGTGTCCGTGCAGGGAACGCCGCCCCGCGCGCGGCGGCCGTTTCGTCCGACGGGAGACGGGGGAGATGGAGATTGGAAGACGCGAGGAATCACGCGCTCGCCGCGTCGCATCCGGCGTTCGCGGACGCGGAGAGGGCGCTCGCTGCACGGAACGCGGCCTTCGCTGCACGCGCATTCCGCGGAGGTGCGGGGAGATTTAGGTTTGGCGCGGACCCGGTTCGCCCTCTCCGGCTCGCCCTCTCCGGCTCGCTGGGGCTCGCCACCTCTCCCGTACCGGGGCCTGTACCGGGAGAGGTAGGGGTGAGGACATCTGCGCGGGTGGCGGAGTTCTGTGCGGCCGCTGGCTGGCCCCCTCCCCCGGCCCCTCCCCCGCTGCGCAGGGGAGGGGAGAACAAAGCGCGGCGACGGAGATGGCGCGGAGAGCGGGACCTGCCGCCACGATCGCGTCGCACCGGACTTTCTGAGTGTGCCGTGGGCTGCGGCGGCGCGATCGAAGTTACCCCCTCCCGTTATCGGGAGGGGGTACGCGGCCCCAGCCGCGGGGGGAGGGTCTCGCGGCCGTATCCCCCAAATCGCAATCCCATCTCCATTTCTTGGATCATTGATGCGAGCCGACGCCACGCCCGGAGTGCGGATCCCGCCGCTGCTGCTGGTCCTGCTGGCCACGCTGTTCGGGATGGTGGCCGCGTGGCAGCACGTCTACGGGATGGCGCAGTACCCCCCGCACGTGCACGCGCCGCTGGCGCACGGGATGGCCATGCGCATGCCGTTCTGGTTCCTCTGGGCGCTGTTCGTTCCCGGGATGCAGTGGTTCGCGCGCCGCTGGCCGCTGGACCGCATGCGCTGGCTTCCCGGCACCGCGCTGATGCTGTCCGTGGCCATCGCCGCGGTGCTGGCGCACGGCGCGCTGGAGCTGGGGGTGCAGCGCCTGCTGCCGCAACGGCTGTTCCTGATGGGGAGCCCGTATCCGCGAACCTTCGAGCAATTCGTCATCGGCGCGGTCACTTCGCGGCTGGGGCTGTACGCGATCCTGCTGGGCGGCGTGTATTGCGCCGCCTACTACGCGCGTTACCGCGAGCGCGAGCTGGCCGCTTCGCAGCTGCAGGGGCAGCTGGCGCGGGCCCAGCTGCAGGCGCTGCGGATGCAGCTGAACCCGCACTTCCTGTTCAACGCCATGAACAGCATCTCCATGCTGGTCCGCGGCGGGCGCAACGCCGAGGCGGTGCGGATGCTGGCCGGGCTGGGCGACCTGCTGCGCGACGTGCTGGAGGAGGACCGACCGCACGAGGTGCCGTTGCGCGACGAGCTGGCGTTCCTGGAGCGTTATCTCGCGATCGAGCAGATCCGCGCCGACCGCTTGGAGGTGCGAATCGACGCGGAGCCGGAGACGCTCGACGCGCGCGTGCCCACGCTGATCCTGCAGCCGATCGTGGAGAACGCCATCCGGCACGGCATCGCCCGCAGCCGCGCAGCGGGGCTGCTGGAGATCGAGGCGCGGCGCGAGGGCGGCACGCTGCGGCTGTCCGTGCGCGACGACGGCCCGGGGATCGCCGCGAACGGGCGCGACGGCGTGGGGCTGGCCAACACGCGCGCGCGCCTGGCGCGGATGTACGGCGACGAGCAGGCGCTCGACCTCGAGTCGCCCGCGGGCGGCGGCGCGCGGGTGACCATCCGCCTCCCCTTCCACCGCCGCGACGCCTTCGCCGACGAGGAGGCGGCGTGACGCAGGCGCCGTTGCGCGTGGTGGTGGTCGACGACGAGCCGCTGGCGCGCTCGGGGATGGCCGGGCTGCTGGCGCGCGATCCGGACGTCGCCGTGGTGGCCGAGTGCGCGGACGGGCGCGAGGCGGTGGACGCCATCTCCCGCCTCCGCCCCGACCTGGTGCTGCTGGACGTGCAGATGCCGGAGATGGACGGCTTCGAGGTGCTGCGCGAGCTGGGGCCCGAGCGGCTGCCCGTGGTCGTCTTCGTCACCGCCTTCGACCGCTTCGCGCTGCGCGCGTTCGACGTGGCGGCGGTGGACTACCTGCTGAAGCCGTTCGACGACGAGCGCTTCGCGCTGGCGATGGGCCGCGCCAAGCACGCCGTCCGCAACGCCGAGGCGGGCGAGCTGGGGCGCCGGGTGCTGGCGATGCTGGAGCGCGGCGGAACGCCGTCGCCGGTGGCCGAATCCCCGCGCCCCGAACCGGCCGGCTACGCGACGCGGCTGACGGTGAAGGGAAGCGGGCGCACGGTCTTCGTCCGCGTCGACGAGGTGGACTGGATCGAGGCCGACGACTACTACGCGAAGCTGCATGTGAGCGGCAAATCGCACCTCCTGCGCGAGACCATGGGCTCGCTCGAGACGCGGCTGGACCCGCTCCGCTTCTTCCGGGTGCACCGCTCGGCCATCGTGAACCTCGACCGCGTGCGCGAGGTGCAGTTCCTCTTCCGCGGCGAGCACGTCGTCATCCTGCACGACGGCACCAGGCTCAAGCTCAGCCGCGGCCGCCTCGACAAGCTGGAGGCGATGCTGGCGGGGCGGTGAGCCTCCGCAGACGACCGCCCTTGAGTCGGTGTATCACCAGTCACTGGTTAGTTGAACACTTCCGAGTAATAGCAGATGACGTAAGTCTGTCCGCCCTCCGAGTATTGCCAGCAGCCCTGGTAGTAATAGATCTCCCCATCCGCGACGGTGAAGTAGCCGAAATGATAGATGCAGCCGAAGAAGCATGCCTGCGCTGCTTGGGCCGTCATTGCCATCAGCCCGAACAGGACGACGACAGGCACGAAAATGCGTCGGACGAGCAGATTTCGCATGAATACACCACGCATTTCACACCAGCCTTTCATCACAGAAAGTGGCTCACGGAGCGAATTGGATGCTCATGCGCAGCCTGAATGGAACGGGCTGACCATCCCGCATTGCGGGAGTGAACCGGACTTCGCGGAGTGCAGCCTTCGCGGCCTCGCCAAATGCCGGATCCGAGGTGCTGTTGCCTAACGTACGCCGCGTCTCCGCGCCCGTTGCCCGATCCCGCGAGATCAGCACGGCCTGGTGTGGCGGCCCGTCCGGACTCGGAAGCACGTCGACGTCCGTTACTTTCCCCGTCTCATCGATCATCGCGTCCACAAGAACGAATCCCGTCACGCCCCGCTCCCTCAGCGCAGCCGGATAGTGCCGCTGCACCGCTGCCGGTAGTGCAGAGCGATCCGCCGGTTTGGGGAACTCCGAGACCCCCGCCATCGCCTTCAAGGCCTCGGGGGTAAGGTGCTCGCGCATTCGGCCTCCACGCGGATTGGAAGGATCGGCGCCACACGCGACAACATGCGAGAGCAACATCAAACCGAGAATACGCCACGATATGCTCGCTTTCGACATTAAACCCTCCCAGAACATGAGGTGAAGCCGTTGCAGAGCGTTTGGCGCTCGGCAGTGCCGAACGGATGATACAGCACAGGGTACATACGCTCGTTTCTAAAAACAAGCTTATTAAGAGCGCTCTCGAAATGATTTTGGAATCAGCAACAGGTGCGGCGGCACGCTGAGATCGCTTATCTACCGCTTCCACTACCGAACCATTCCCCCTCAGGAAGAGCGGTGTGACGTAGAAAACCAGCCCCGCACGTCCGACGGACGTGCGGGGCTGCGCTTCGTGAAGTCCGCGAAGGCGGACTGCGTGTGGTCGTAGCCGCGGCTTCAGCCGCATCCTCCACCCTCGAACCGCGTCTGGCCGACGGCGGACCTTCGCCTCGCCTCACGGCGTTTCGGCGCGGCGGACGGCGTCCTTCTGCACCAGCGCGATCCCGGCATTGTTGAAGTGGTACTCGGCCACGCGCTGGAACAGCCGCCGCGCCTCGTCCGCGCGCCCGGCGCCATCCAGCGCCAGCGCGCGGTGATAGGTGGCATACGGATCGTTCGGATCGGCGTGCTCGAAGTGCGCGGCCGCCTGCGCGTAGTGCTGCTGCAGCAGCTCGATCATCCCCATCAGCTCGTGCGCCGCCTCGGCCTTGCGCGGGTCGGAGAGCGGCTCCACCGCCGTCATGTAGCGGCGATACGCCTCACCCGCCGCCGCGTAGTCGCCGCGGCGCGCGGCCAGCATCCCCTCCCAGTACGCCGCGTTGGCCTCCGCGCGGCGCCGGAAGTTGGCCGAGCCGCTCCCCTCCGCCTCGCTCGCGGCCAGCTGGTTGCGTTGGGTGACGGCGCGGCCGGCGGCATCCAGCAGGTTCGCGTGCAGCGCGACGACGGCCTCCGTCTCCAGCGCGAAGATCTTCGAGCCGAGCGGGTCGGGCACGTTCATCCCGTCGATCGACGCCACCAGCCGGTCCAGCTCCTCCACCGCGGCCCGCGGGTTCCCCTGGTGCACCGACACCAGCGCGCGCCAGACGGGATACGTCGCCTTCTCGTTCCCCCGCCCCAAAGCGGCCGCCGTCTCGTAGTCGGCGCGCGCCTGGTCGTACCGGCCCAGGAACGAGTTCACGTGCCCGCGCTGCTGCAGCGGCGATCCCTCGCGCGGCGCCAGCTGGGCCGAGCGCGTGTACGCCGCCCGCGCGGCCTCCAGCTGCCCCTGCATGCGGAAAACGTCGCCCTGCACGTCGTACACGTAGCTCTCGTCGGGCGCGGCGGCCACGGCGACGCGGATCGCCTCCTCCGCCTTCGGCAGGTCGCGCGGCTCGGCGAGGTACTGGTTGGCCAGCGTCATCAGCGCCGGCGCGAACTGCGCCGCCGCCTGGGTGGCCTGCCGCAGCGTGGCGCGGGCGTCCTCTTCGCGCCCCAGGAGCGCCTGTACGCGGGCCAGCTCCATCAGCGCGCGCGGGGTGTTCGGCTGCGCGGCCACGAGCTGCTGCGCCAGGGTGAGCTCACCCTGCACGTCGTTGTCGAGGTCCTTCCGCGCCATCTGGATCAGCAGCCGCTCGGCCGGCGTAGCTTGCGCCGCGTTCGCCTCCGCGCGCTCCAGGTTGGCGCGGAACTCGTCCAGCGAGTTGGCGTTCTCGGCCAGCTGGAGATAGGCGAACGCGAACGCCGGGTCCGCCTGCACCGCCATCGCGAAGTGCTCGCGCGCGGAGACGGGGTTCCCGAAGTCCATGTCGTGCTGCCCGGCCGCGAAGTGCTCCATGGCCGCCTGCGGGTGCTGCGCGGACGGGAACATCATCGTGGCGCGGCGGATCTGCGGCTGGGGCTGCGCCGCCAGTACGTGCGCGGACAACACGGCCAGCGCGGCGGCCAGCAGCGGCGCGAGGCGTGGGAGCTTCATGGGGCCTCCGTGGGCTGGAGGAGACGGATGACGGGCCCGGCGCGGAATCGCCCCGTGCTCGCCGGCCGGAGGGGACGGCAGGGTGGATACGCGCGGCGGGCGGAGATGGATCTCCGCCCGCCGCGGGTCGTTCAGGACTCAGGACGACGAGCCCGGTGCGATGTTCTGGTTCACCCGGAAGAGGTTCTCCGGGTCGTACCGCCGCTTCACCTCCACCAAGCGGGCGTAGTTGGCGCCGTACGCGGCGGGAACGCGGTCGGTCTCGTCCTGCGTGAGGAAGTTCACGTACACGGCGCCGGTGGCGAACGGCGCCGCCGCGTCGAACAGGCCACGTGCCCAGCCGATGCACGCCTCGTCCTTCGCGGGATCGGCCCAGCGGCCGTGCACGTTGATGGCGAACTCGGCGTTGCGGTGGCCATACGCCGTCGCGCCGTCGGGAACGCGCGCCATCGCTCCGCCCAGCAGCGCGAACGCGATCTCCGTCTGCGGGTCGGGAATGTGCCGCGCGGCGTCCACCAGCACGTCGATCAGCCCGTCGCTCAGCCCGGTGAAGTCGTGCGACTTCCAGTAGTTCCGCATCCCCGGCGTCAGCAGCGGGTCGAGGATCTGCTGCCACGCGGTGAACGGCATCGGCCCCACGTGCACGCCCACGGGATGGCCGAACTCGCGCAGCGGCGCGGTCGCGGCATCCGCGCCGTTCAGGTCGCCGGAGTGGCAGATGGCCAGCGCCAGGATCTCCCTGCCGTGCCACTCGGGCGGGAGGAAGGGGAGCGGCGGCGCCAGGCGCAGCACGAACCAGCACACCAGCTCCTCGGGCGCGGTGCGAACGAACTCGCGGTAGAAGCGCAGCACGGCGGGCGCGTCGTCCAGCGGGTGGACCACGAGGCCGGCGAACACGTCCGGACCGACCGGGTGCAGCCGGAACTCGAACGAGGTGACCACTCCGAAGTTGCCACCGCCGCCGCGGATGGCCCAGAACAGGTCCGGGTTCTCCGTCTCGCTGGCGCGCACCAGCTCGCCGTCCGCGGTCACCACGTCGGCGGAGACCAGGCTGTCGATCGTCATCCCCCGGCTGCGGCTGAGCCATCCGAATCCCCCGCCCAGCGTCAGCCCGGCGATCCCCGTGGTCGAGTTGATCCCCATCGGCAGCGCCAGCCCGTGCGCCTGCGTCTCGTGGTCGACGTCGCCCAGCGTGCACCCGGCCTCCACGCGGGCGATGCGGCTCGCGGGGTCGACCCAGACGGAGCGCATGGGCGAGAGGTCCATCACCACGCCGCCGTCGCACACCGCGTTGCCGGCGATGTTGTGCCCGCCGCCGCGCACCGCCAGCGGCAGCCCGCTCCCGCGCGCGAAGCGCACCGCGCGGCGCACGTCGGCCGCGCCGCGGCAGCGCACGATCACCGCGGGGCGCCGGTCGATCATCGCGTTCCACACCGCGCGCGCCTCGTCGTAGCCCGTGTCGCCGGGGAGGACGATCTCGCCGCGAATGGCCGCGCGCAGCTCGGCGATCGCCACCTCGAGCTCCGCACCCGCCAGGATGCGAACGTCGGTCAGGTCGATATGGGTGGACGGGGTGGAGACGGTGTCGGACATGCTTCCCTCCCTCTCGAAAACGAGCACGCGGCCACCGGCATAGGCGCCAGCGGCCGGCGGTGGGGCCGATCTCAGCGGAGTGGGGCGTGGGATTCGTGGCGCATGGGACCTCTTCGACGCGTTCGCACGCGGCCACGAGAGGTGCGGCAAGGACGCGCCGCATCGCCGCCGGATGAACGGAGGTCAACCCGGGGGTGATGAAGCTAAGGAGCGCGAGGTGGATGTCCAGCAAACGTTTGTGGATGAACGACTTGTCCGGGCAACGCAAATCACGGAAAGCCGGGAGCGGACGCAAAACGGGGCAGCCGGTGGATGCAGGCCGCCCCGTTCACGTCGATGCGGCCATCACGGCGCGGCAGGATCGCCCTCCGGCGCCATTACGGCGTGCCGCAGCTTCGTCCCCGGCCTCCACGCCAGCGCCTTCACCGCCACCTCCATCCCGGGCGCCAGCGACGCGAGCGCGCGGCGCGACCAGATGGAAACCATCCCCGCCGGGTTCCCGTCCCCGTCCGCCACCTTCACGCCATCCGCGAGCACGGTGGTGACGGTGAAGCGGTAGGGGTGCCAGCACTTCACCTTCAGCCAGTCGCGCGAGCGCACGCCGGGTCGGTAGTGGCTGCGGATGCGCTTGGAGACGATCCCTTCGAGCCCCAGCTCGTACGCGCGGCGATGCAGCGCGGGGCCGCTACCCACCATGTGGTCGCAGTAGCGCACCACGTCGCAGCGCCCGGCGATCAGCTCGCGCAGCATCTCCTTGCGCAGGAGCAGGTCCACCTCGAGCAGCGTGCGGCCGCCGGCGTGCAGCACGTCGAACACCTGGTACCCCAGCGCCGGCGCAAAACGGCCGCCGCGCATCGCCCGGTGCAGCGCGTTGAAGTCGGGGAGCCCGTCCGCGCCGACGGCCACCACCTCGCCGTCCAGGTACGCGCGCTCGATCCCGAGCGCCTCCACGGCGTCGGCCACGCGCCGCAGATTCGGCGTCCAGTCGTTGCCGTTGCGCGTCAGCAGCCGCGCGCGGCCGTGCTCGATGCGGCAGAGGAGGCGGTAGCCGTCGTACTTGACCTCGTGGATCCACCGCTCGCCCTCGGGCGCGGCGGGGGCGACGGTCAGGAGCTGCGGGGCGATGGTGGCGGGCAGCGGCATCGGACGAAGAGCCGGCGCTCTCCGCGTCCACTTGCCGCGAAAACGAAAGCGCCTCCGCGGCCGGATGGTGGCGGAGGCGCTGTACGATTCTGAATCGGCGTCGGCTCGCACGAGGCGAGCTTCCCCAGTCTACGGCTCGCCGGCCGGCGGATCAATCGCAACACCGTGCACCTTTTGAAGATGCGCGGTGGTGGACAGTCTCCCTACGGTGGCGAAGAACGAGCGGAAAACAGAGCGCCCCGGCGAGCCTGAAGGCTTGCCGGGGCGCTGATTCTGTTTCCGGATGGTCGATCAGGGACTCGAACCCCGGACCTCTCGCATGTGAGGCGAGCGCTCTAACCAGCTGAGCTAATCGACCTTGCAGTAGCGGGGGCGGGATTCGAACCCGCGACCTTCGGGTTATGAGCCCGACGAGCTACCAGGCTGCTCCACCCCGCGACACGTCCAACAAGTGCTCCCGAGAGGACTCGAACCTCCACGAGCTTGCGCCCACTAGATCCTGAATCTAGCGCGTCTACCAATTCCGCCACAGGAGCACGAAGGTGCGCCCGAAGGCGCACCAGCAAGGCCCTAATTATAACCAGATTCCCCTCGTTGGGGAAGCCCCACCCGATCCGTTTCCTCTCGCGCCGACGGACTCCTCACCGCCGCAATTCGATCACCTTGTTTCTCCTGTTTAGACACTATCCAAACGCTTCGGGCACTGCCTCGCACATGTACGAGTGCGAAATAGAATTGCCATTCTCCGTCATCTCACTGTCCAAGCTACATGGTGCGGGATGAAAATTGCAGCGCAAAAGAAGTGATCAAGCGCGGCGAGGGATGACTGCGGTTGGTGTCACCCAGGCATCCCGGAAGTCACCGCGTGCGCGGCATCCTTTTCCACTTATCCTGGAGGAAGCCCATGGCCCGGGTGAACATGAGCGTGGAGAAGCTCGAGGTGCAGTCGTTCTCGACCAGCGACAGCGGCGGCACCGCGGTGCTGGACGCGCCGCGGCGGGAGGAGAAGCGGAAGGGGAACGCGATCGTCGCGGGCGACTACTCGGACATGCTGGGCAACACCGCGTGGTGCGACACGGACCGCGACTGCAGCGGCGTCTGCCTGGTGGCCACCAACGTCTGCTACGCCTGCTGACGAGCCGCGAGAGCGCGCGCAGCACGTGAACACCCCGGCAGCGCAGGAGCTGCCGGGGCGTTCGTGTCGTCAGGTCTGGTGACCTGTGTCCGCGCAGGCCACGCCGTTGGCCGGGTACTCAGGGCCGACCGCCGGTGCTCGTGCGGTCGACGACCACCCGGCCGCGCGCCATCACGAAGGCGGGCCGCTGCAGCACGGTCAGGTCGAGCAGCGGGTTCTCGGCCACGGCGACCAGCGAGGCCTCGCCTCCCTCGCGAAGCGCGCCGTAACCCGCGGGCAGGCCCAGGCAATCGGCGGCCACGACCGTCGCGGCGCGCAGCACCTCCGCCTCGCCGAAGCCGATGGCGCGCAGCGCGAGCAGCTCCGCCGCGTTGGTGCCGTGCGCCAGCACGCCCGCGTCCGTCCCCACGACGATGCGCGCCCCCGCCGCGCGCAGCCGGAGGAGCGCCCGCGCGGCCGCGTCCCGCGGCGCTCCCTCCGAGACGGTGGCGAGGGTGGACGCCACGCACATCCGCTCGCGGCCCAGCACCCCGGCGGCCGTGGAGTCCACGATCGGCGTGTGCGCGAGCAGGCGCGCTCCCGCCCGCGTGGCCTGCAGCGCGCCCGCCTGCCCGATCGCGTGCGCGGCGACCGGGACGCGGGCGGCCGCCGCCTCGGCCGCGACCGCGCCGAGCTCGCCCGGGGTGAGCTCCACCGAATCGGGGTAAGCGAGCGCCGTCTCCGTCCACCCCGTGACGCAGACCTTCAGCAGCGACGCGCCGGCGGCGAGGTCCGCGCGCGCACGGGAGCGTGCCTCCTCCTCCCCGCGCACGGTCGCGCCGCCGAACTCGCAGACGCCGCCCCGCCCGCCGATCCACGAGCCGGCGGCGATGATCGCCGGGCCCGGGATGCTGTCGGCCGCGATCCGGGCGCGGAGCCGCAGCGCCTGGTGTGCGGCCGAGCCGAGGTCCGCCACGGTGGTGAACCCCGCTTCCACCGTCCTGCGCGCGTTCTCCGCGGGCGGCCCGCCCAGGGTGAGGTGCACGTGCGCATCGATCAGCCCCGGCAGCACGGTGTAGCGGGAGAGATCGACCACCGTCGCTCCGACCGGCAGGGTACCCGGCGGGGCGCCGCTCCAGCGCCGCGTGACCACGCCGTTCTCCACCAGCAGCGTCACCCCGTCCTGCAGCGTCATGCTGGAGACGTCGAGGACGTGTCCCGTCCGGATCACGTACGCCTGCGCCGCCGCCGGCGTGCCGGCGCAGGCCAGGAGCGCGGCGGCGAGGAGGGGACGGAGGCGGACGAGCGCCTCCCTAGGCCCCCTGGGGGCGGGCGTGGCGCGGCGGAGGTCGGGCCTGGCCATGCGTCCTCCTGCGAAAGGCGTTTTCCGTTTCAGGTTGCGGATAGGTTCCGCTCGGGTGCGCCCGCCAGACCGGCTGACTGGCAGACCGGCTTTCGCTCTGGTCGAGGCCGGGCAGGGGAGGAGTGGATGAGCGGCGCCGATCTCTGGACACGAGCGGGCACGACGACCGACGTGTTGCTACGAACCATCGTCGCACGCGCCGTGATACCTCGCCCGGGAAACCAAAGTGCCTCCTGAGACGGCGATGGCGGCGATCGCTCCGCGGGCGCAGGTTGCCGCCGCGGTCGGGGGAACGCGGTACACGCATGTGCACGCGACCCCACCAACCCATCCCCTCCGGTACGGACAAGCGAAAGCCCCGGCAGCGTTAATCCGCTGTCGGGGCTTCACTTGAGAAGGTGCGCCCGGAGAGATTCGAACTCCCGACCTTCTGATCCGTAGTCAGACGCTCTATCCAGCTGAGCTACGGGCGCAAAAAAGCAACGAGCTAACTCGTTGCGCGGAGATAAGTTATCACCTTCCATCCACCGAGTCAACCCCGTGGCTAAGCCGTTGGCCGGCCATGGCTTGGAGGTCGGACGAGCGCTGCAGCAGGTTGCGGAATCGGCAGGCGCCCTCCGATCATCCTTCGCGGAGAATCCGCTTCAGGATCTTCCCCGTCGGGCTCTTGGGGATCGCGTCCACGAAGGCGATCCGGCGCGGCACCTTGTACGCGGCCATGCGCTCGCGGCAGAACGCCTCCACCTCGCCTTCCGTGCACGCGCCGGCACCCTGGAGGACGACGAAGGCGGCGACGGCCTCGCCCTTCACCTCGTCGGGGAGGCCGACGACGGCGCACTCCTTTACGGCCGGATGCGTGTACAGCACCTCCTCGACCTCGCGCGGCCAGACCTTGAATCCCGCCGCGTTGATCATGTCCTTCACCCGGTCCACCAGCCAGTAGAAGCCATCGCCGTCGCGGTAGCCCACGTCGCCGGTGTGGAACCAGCCGCCGCGCAGCGCCTCGGCCGACTCGGCGGGACGGTTGAAATAGCCCAGCATCACGTTGGGCCCGCGGATGCAGATCTCCCCCCACTCGCCGTCGGGCACCTCGGCGTCGTCGGGGCCGACGACCTTCATCTCCACATTCTCGATGGGCGTGCCGATGGAGCCGGGCCGGTATGCGTACTCGTGGTTGTACGCGGCGAACGGGCTCGTCTCCGTCAGCCCGTATCCCTCGAACACCGGCATGCCGAACGTTTCCTGCCACCGGCGCGCCACTTCCACCGGCATCGTGGCCGCGGCGGAGAAGCAGTAGCGGACGTCCGGCAGCTCCACGGGGGTCACGCCGGCGTTCAGCAGGTAGATGTAGATGGTGGGAACGGCGTACAGGTGCGTCATCCGCTGCGCGCGCAGCTGCGCCGGCGTGGTCTCGGGATCGAAGCGCCGGTGCAGGAGCACGGTGCCGCCGGAGTTGAGCGCGGAGTTGAGGATGAAGTCCTGCGCGAAGCAGTGGAACAGCGGCACGAACAGGCCATGCCGGTCACCCGGCCGCGAGCCGACGCAGTAGCAGGTGGAGTGGTAGTTGGAGACCACGTTCCCGTGCGAAAGCACCGCGCCCTTCTGCTTTCCCGTGGTTCCCGAGGTGTAGAGGATGGCCGCCGGGTCGTCGCGCTCCATCTCCCGCGCGCGGTACCGATCGGGCCGCCCCGCGCACAGCTCGTCGAGCGTGCGCTCCCCCGCCGCGTCGCCTTCGCAGACCACCAGCTCGCGCAGCGTGGCGAGCTCCCCGCGCAGCGGCGCCACTTCCGGCAGCAGCGCGGCGGTGGTGAAGACGACGCCCGCGCCGCTGTCGCCCAGCACGTAGCGCAGCTCGTCGGTCTTCAGCAGCGCGTTCACCGAGACGGCCACCGCGCCCACCTTCTGCGCGGCCAGGTAGGCGACGGCGAACTCAGGAAGGTTGGGAAGGAAGAGGGCGATGCGATCCCCAGCCGCCACGCCCAGCGCGCTCAGCCCGTGCGCCGCGCGGCTCGCCTGTGTCTCCAACTGCGCGTAGGTGATGGAGCGGCCCTCGAACTCGATGGCGACGGCGTCGGGAAAGAGCCGTGCGGAGCGCTCCAGGTTCTGCGCGACGTTCATCGGTGTAGCGGGACTGGGAGATGACGGAGGTGCCGTCCGCAACCTAGGTACCGATTCGGCCACCGGGAAGACGGAATGCCGCTCTCCGCCGGATACGCGGTCGTGGCGCCGGAGGATCGTACCAGCCGTTGCCGCATCGAGACGCCTGCCCGCTTGGCATCGCCGCGACGAAGGCGATACGTTGCGCGGCACCAGGCCCCTCGCGATCACCGACCGACGCCCAGCCCGCGGCCGGCCATCTCCCGACCCGGAGACGTTCCCTTATGCTCCGCCGCCTTGCCCTCGCCGGCGCGCTGGCGTGCGCCGCCGTGCCCGCCGTGGCGCAAACCGCGCCGCAGAAGCCGAAGCTGCTGGTGTTCATCACCGTGGACCAGCTCCGGCCCGAGTACTTCACCCGCTGGCCGGGGCAGCTGAACGGCGGGCTGGCGCGGCTGTGGAACGGCGGCGCGGTGTTCACCAACGCGCACCAGGACCACGCCATCACCGAGACGGCGCCCGGCCACGCGTCGGTGATGTCGGGCCGCTTCCCGCGCGGCACCGGCATCGTCAGCAACCCGGCCGGCGTGCATCCCGACCCGCAGACGCGGCTGGTGGGCTACGATTCCGTCGGCTCGTCGCCGTTCCGCTTCCGCGGGAGCGTGCTGCTCGACTGGATGCGCGTGGCCGACCCGCGCTCGCGCGCGCTCTCGGTGTCGCGCAAGGATCGCGGCGCCATCCTCCCCCTGGGCCGCGCGCACCAGAGCGTCTTCTGGTACGCGCCGAACGGGTCGTTCGTCACCAGCACCTACTACGCGGATTCGCTGCCGGCTTGGGTGCGCGAGCTCAACGCGCGTCGCATCCCGCAGAGCTACGCCGGGCAGCGGTGGGACCTCGCCGCGCCCGCGTCGTCCTATCCCGAGCGCGACAGCGTGCCGATCGAGAACCGCGGGCGGGACTTCACCTTCCCGCACCGCTTCCCGACCACGCCCGACAGCGCCGCGCTGGTGTTCGCCTCGTATCCGGCGATGGACTCGCTGACGATGCAGATGGCGCTCAGGGGGTTGCGCACGATGCGCCTGGGCGAGGGGCCTGCGACAGACCTGCTGGCCGTTTCGCTCTCCACAACCGACGCGGTGGGCCACGCCTTCGGGCCGGACTCGCGCGAGATCCACGACCAGGTGCTGCGACTGGACCGCTGGCTCGGCGCGTTTCTCGACTCCGTCTACGCGGGGCGCGACCCGTCCACGGTCATCGTCGCGCTCACCGCGGACCACGGCGTGACGCCGTATCCCGAGGTGGCGGACCCTGCGCACGCCGCGCAGATGCACGTGAGCGACGAGGCACTGGTGCGGTGGACGCGCGACGCGGCCACGCGGTACGGCGTGGACGCCGGCGCGGTGCGCTGGGACGACGCCGGGCTGCTGCGGCTGGATCCGGCCGCATTGGCGCGCGCCGGACGCGACCCCCAGGCGCTCGCGCGCGAGTTCGCGGCCACCGCGCGCGCCATCCCCGGCGTGCTGCGCGCGGACCTCGTCTCCGCTCTCGCGTCGGGCGACACCGTCGACGACGCGGTGAAGCGGCGGTGGCTGCACATGCTCCCGCGCGACCTGCCGTTCTACGCCACGGTCACGCTTCGCCCCGGCTACGTCTGGGGAGCCAGCACGTACGCGCAGCACGGCTCGCCGTGGGACATGGACTCGCACGTTCCCATCATCTTCTACGGCGCGCCGTTCCGGCCGGGGAAGTACGACGTCTTCGCGCGCACGGTCGACATCGCCCCGACACTGGCGCGCGCGCTCGGCGTGGCGCCGACGGAGCCGATCGACGGACGCGTCCTTGCACCGGCGCTGCGGTGACGCGAAGCGAGCGAGATCGGAGAGAAGCCGGGGCCGGCGACGTGGATCGCCGGCCCCGCTTCTTATCTCCCCATCGACGCCGCTCACATCGGGTCGGCGGCGCGCCACTCCGGGTTGGTGAGGCTGGTGAGCACGTGGTCCTCCCAGCGGCCATCGATCAGCAGGTAGTCGCGCGCGTAGCCCTCCACCTGGAAGCCGAGCGCCTTCAGCAGGTTGCCGCTGCGGCGGTTGTGCGGGAGGTAGTTGGCCATGATGCGGTGCAAGCGCAGCTCGCCGAACACGTGGGCGATGGCCGCCGTGAGCGCCTCACGCATGTATCCGCGTCCCTCACGCGCCGCGGAGAGCCCGTATCCCAGGTAGCACGCCTGGAACATCCCGCGTACGAACTCGCTGAAGCCGAGGTTGCCGATCACCTCGCCCGGCGCATCCCTGGGGAAGATGAAGAGGCGCAGCGAGCGGTCGTTGTCCGCCTCCTCCAGGTTGCGGCGCACCTGCTCTCCCCAGAACTCGTCCGTGAAGAAGCGCTCCGAGCGCCGCGGCTCCCAAGGGGCCAGGAACGCGCGGTTCTCGCGGAAGTAGCGCGCGATGGCGGGAACGTCGTCCAGCGTGGCCATCCGCACCACGGTGCGCTCGGTCCAGATCTGATGTGTGGAATTGTGCATTTGAGATTGATGAATGCTGTGAAGTGGCTCCCACCCTGGCTGAATATAGTTGGAGCCTCACGATGCACTGGAACTGTCGATGGATTGACCAGATCCCGGCAGAGGAGGCATCGATGCATGCGATCGAACTCAGGGTGATCTCGGGCGGATCTGGCTCCTGACGCTGTAACCCCATTCTCGCACACAACTTGCGCGCGGTTCCCGTCCCTCGCGGATAGAACCCGGACGCAGGAGGATGGCGATGCAGGACGGCAACCAGGAGCGGATGCAGAGCAAGCCGCAGACGGAGGTGAAGCACCCGCCGGAGTGGGAGCGCGACCTGAATCCGGACCGCATGGCCGGGCAGAACATCGGCGCCGAGCCCGACCGCGAGGTGGGCTTCGCCAGCGCGCACGACATGCGTGACCTGCACCGCTCGCTCGGCCTGCCAGACGACGAGCTGAAGCGCGTGCCGGTGATCCGTCCGGGCGAGCGGCTGCAGCAGGGCGCCACCTACATGGACCTGCGCGATCCCGCGCGCGGCGAGTTCACCGCCACGGGCGACATGGCGGCAGGGCCGGGGAACGCCTACGTTGCCAAGGACCGGGTGGCGTACGACACCTGGAACCGCCTCCGCGGCATCGACGACCCGGAGCGGACCTGAGCGGCCACGGCGCGGCGCCCTTGGCGGGCGCCGCGCCTTCTCCATCCCCACGAGACGATGACGCTTCCTGCCGACACGCTTCCCGAGCTCCTGCCGCCGCGCGGCTACATCCCCGTCGCCGAGGCAACGGCGGTGGACGAGGCGCCGACGGAGCGCGCGTACGTGGAGATCGACCGCGCCATCGCCGCCGGGCTGGCGGGGGATGCCGGCCGCGCGCTGGAGCACCTGGCGGCGGCCGAAGAGGCGCTGGAGCCCCGCGACCACTTCGGACGGCTGCTGGTCCTGGCCAACCGCGCGCAGGCGCTGCTCGACGCCGGCGACCTCGACGCGGCCGTGCGCGAAGCCGCAGCCGCGCTGCGGCTGGCGCGCCGCGAGAAGCAGGACTACTGGGTGGCACTGGCCAGCCTGGGCGTGGCGCTGGCGCAGCTCGCGCGCGGCCGCCGCAACGAGGCCCGCGCGCGCCTGGGCGATGCCGCGCGGCTGTTCGAGCGCTTCGGCGAGTCGCTGCGCCGGATCCAGTGCCACTACCTTCTCGGCGAGGTGGCGTGGCTCGGCGAGGATCCCATCCGCGCGGGGAGCCACTATCGTGACGCGCTGGCGGTCGCGCGGCCGGCCGAGGCGCAGGAGTGGATCGAGCTGCTCACCCTCCGCTTCGAGCACCGCTGACGGTATACGCATCCCGCCACGACTCATTGACGCCACCGACGGACCCTATCTCCACGCGGCCACGATCACTGTACGGTTGCCACTTTCCGCGCTGGCGCGACTGATCGCCCCGTTTTTCCGCTTGATTCACCACTCAATTCCGGACAGGTCAGCCACACGGGCAATGTAAGGCGTTGTCGTAAAATAGATTGCAGGTTGCTATTTCTGAGAACAAACGTTCGCGTTGACGAGCGTGGCGTTCGCCTTTACGATTCGCCCCGCTTCACGAAGTAGACGCCGCACGGCTGCGACAGCGTCACCGGATGCCCAGGCCCGGTGATCCGCTTCTGACCACTAAAGCTCTTTTCGCCCACTAACGTGCCGCCGACTACACATCCGGCGGGGGCACGCATGAACGGGTTGCTCGATACCGGGACCACGGACGGCCCGGTGCTCCCGAGCGGGGGAGCGGACTTCATGAACCCGAACAAGGAGGAGCGAATGGCATCATCACACGACCTCCACCGCCGGCGCCCGGCCGGGCAGGCGTGAGGGAACCGACAGGTAACTCTGGGACAATCGAGATCCACACCTTCGGACAATGGAGACACGGAGATGAAGAGAATCGTGGAAATCCTGGCGCTCACCTGCGTGATGGCGGGCGCGGCGCACCTGGGCCGGCCGCCCGCGGCGCACGCGACGATGGCTCCGACCGCGCTCACGGGGTGGCTGTACTGCTGCTCGAGCCTCGACAAGTCGAAGTCGTGCTGCTTCTGGACCGGCTGCATGGTGACCAGCACCTCGTGCGTGCAGATGCACTGACCCTTCCGCGCGCCGGCGGCTTTCGCCGGCGCGCCAACCCATCGAAGCATCCAGACGACGGAGAGCTCGACGATGCGCAACCACATCAATCTCTTCGCGTTCGCCGCCACGCTGGCCGCCGGCGGCGCCATGCACCTGGGGCGCCCCGCCCCGGCGGGCGCCACCATGACGCCGACCGCCATCGAGTGGCTGTACTGCTGCCAGGGCGGCCAGACCAAGTGCTGCGGCAACAGCTGGTGCGCCATCACGCCGCGGGGCTGCGGCTCCGGCTGACGTCATCCGCGCGCCCGGACCGGGCCGTCCACGCGGCGACCCGGTCCCGCGCGGGGCTGATTCCCTTCCTCGTCAATCATCCCCGGCTTGAATGGAGAGGTGAGTGATGGCGATACAACGATCGACCCTCGTCCCCGCCCTCGCGGCCGGGATGCTCGTCGCCGGGTGCGGAAAGGATGCGCGCCCGCCCGAGCGGCCGCGGGAGTTCACGCAGTACCAGGCGGTGCTCCGCGCCTCGAGCCCCGAACCGGTGGAGTTCACCGCGATCTCGGGGATCGACGTGGACTCGCGCGGCAACCTGTACGTGGCCGACGCGGTGAACGTGGCGGTGCTCTCGCCCGACGCGCGGCTCCTCCGCCGCATCGGCCGCGAGGGGAAGGGCCCCGGCGAGTTCGAGCGCGTGAACGTCATCCGCATTCTCGCCGGCGACAGCGTGTTCGCGTTCGACGCGGGGGCGGCGCGCGTGACCGTCTTCCCCCCGGCGTCCGACCGGGCGGCATACACCACCGGGCTGAGCACGGCCGGCCTATTCTTCCCCTACTGGGTGCAGCCGGTCCGCGGCGGCGCGCTGCTGGCCCTCTTCCGCGCGGCGTACGGTGTGGGCCCGGACGGCGGAGAGCGCGGCGTTCGCAGGGAGACGATCCGGCTGCTGAACGCGGACGCCTCGCTGCGGCAGGACTCGGTGCTGAGCTTCCCCGAGTACGAGGCCGTGCCGATCCGGCAGGGCCCGGTGCAGGGCGCGCTCTTCGACCCGTTCGGCCGGCGGATGCTGGTGGCGCTCTCCGGCGACCGCGTCTACTCCGCGTGGAGCGGCGACTGGCGCGTGGAGATGCACTCCGTCACCGGCCGGTACCTCGGCACCATCCGCCCCGGCGCGCCGCCCGAGCCGCGCCCGATCACCCCGGCGGAGCTCGACAGCGTGGTGACGCTGATGATGGAGGGGCTCCCGTTCTCGCGGGCCACCGTGCAGAGGGCGATGGAGGGCACCGGCCGCCACACCTGGCCCGTGCTGCAGGACCTGGTGGTGGACGACGGAGGACGCATCTGGCTCGCCGCCACCGGGCAGCGCGGCGAGCCGGTGCACTGGATCGCCACGGACGAGCAGGGCCGCCGCGTGGGCGCGTTCGACCTGCCCGAGAGCGTGCGCATCCACCTCATCCGCGGCGACACGGCGTACGGCGTGTCGCTGGACGACGACGACGTTCCACACGTGGCGATCTACGACCTGAAGCCCGTCACTTCCCAATCACGGGGGCGGACATGAACCGGAACCTGCTCTCGAACCTGGCGACCGCGGTGATGGTGATCTGCGCGCTCGCCGTCACCGGGCTGCTGGTGCGCCGCGAGTTCTTCGCTCCGCCCGGGCGCGCGGGGCAGCCGGACATGCGGCCGCGGCGGGTGGACGACTGGGAAGCGCTGCTGGCCGCCGGCCAGTGGATGGGGCGCAGGGACGCGCCGGTGCGCATCGTGGAGTTCTCGGACTTCCAGTGCCCGTTCTGCGCGCGGGCGCAGCCGGCGCTCGACGCCGTCCGCCGGCGCCACCCGGACCGCGTGGCCGTGCTGTACCGCCACTTCCCGCTCGACGCCATCCACCCGCACGCGCGACCCGCCGCGGTGGCGTCGGAATGCGCGGCCGCGCAGGGACGCTTCGAGCAGTTCGCCAACCTCCTGTTCGCGCGGCAGGACTCGCTGGGCGTCACGCCGTGGGCCCGCTTCGCCCGCGAGGCGGGGGTGCGCGACTCGGCCGCGTTCGAGCGCTGCTTGGCCGATCCGCGCACGATGGAGGCGGTCGACCGAGACGTGCGCGCCGCCCAGGAGACGGAGGTGCAGGTGACGCCGACGCTGATCGTCAACGGCACGCTGCGCCCCGGCGCGCTCACCGAGGCGGAGCTGGAGGAGCTGGTCGCCGATCCCGGCACCCGATGACGCGAGAGGAGAGATGCGAACCCATGAAACCACGCTTCCTGTTTTCCCGCCCTTTGGCGCCGTTGCATTCGCATGGAACACACAATTACGAGACGCCAGCTCCTGGCGCAGGGGGCCGCGGCAGCCGCGGTGCTGGCTGGAGCCCGGTCCATCTTCACGCCGCCAACGCGCGGCGAGGCGCAGCCCGCCCGCGTCATCGTCGCCGGCGCGGGGCTCGCCGGGCTGGCGGCGGCGTTCGAGCTGGTGAAGCGGAGGCACGAGGTGACGGTGCTCGAGGCGCGGGAGCGTCCCGGCGGGCGTGTCCACACGCTGCGCGGCGAGCTCGACGGCGGGCTGTACGTGGAGGCGGGCGCGGTGTACGTCCCCGACCACCACCACCACACCGTCGGCTACGCGCGCGAGCTGGGGGTGGCGCTCGCGCCGGCGGGGCCGCGAGCACGGGGCGGCGGCGAGCGATACTTCGTGCACGGCCGGTCCATCCCCATCCGCCGTGGCGAGCGCCCAAGCTGGCCCGTCGATCTCGCACCGGCCGAGCGCGGTCTCCCGCCGTGGATGCTGCTGGCGCGGTACGTCGATCCGGTGCTGGAGGAGATCGGCGACCCGCTGCATCCCGGCTGGCCGGGCGAGGCGGCGCTGCGGTACGACGGCGTCTCCTTCGCCGAGCTGCTGCGGAGCCGCGGCGCGTCGGACGGCGCCGTCTCGCTGATGCGGCTGGGCTACCTGGACGAATGGGGCGACGGGATCGACCGCGTCTCCGCTCTCTTCCTGCTGCGCGACCTGGCGCTCCGCCGCGGCGCGCGGGAGACGTACGTCGTTGCGGGCGGGAGCGACCATCTCCCCCGCGCCTTCGCGGCGAAGCTGGGGACGCGCATCCGCTACGGCGCGGAGGTCACCGCCATCGAGCACGGCGACGAGGGCGTCCGCGTGGAGGTCGCCGAGCGCGGGGCGAGGCGGATGCTGGCGGCGGACTTCCTCGTCTGCGCGATCCCGTTCACCACGCTGCGCAGGGTGCGGGTGTCGCCGCCGCTCTCGCCGGAGAAGCGGCGGGCGACCGAGGGGCTGCGGACGACCTCGATCACCCGCGTGTACCTGCAGGTGCGCGAGCGGTGCTGGGGAGAAGAAGGCGCCGCCATCCCCACCGATCTGCCGATCATGCACGCCGTCGACGCCTCGGTGGGACAGCCCGGCCCCCGCGCCGTGCTGGAAGCCTTCATCTCCGGCCCGAGCGCCCGCCGCGTCGCCGCGATGGAGCCGGACGCGCGGGTGGCGTTCGCCGGGAGATACGCGGAGCAGCTGCATCCGGGAATCGCGCGCCGGTTCGAGCGCGGCGCGTCGTACTGCTGGGACGCGGACCCATGGGCACGCGGCGACTACGCCTGGTTCGCGCCCGGGGAGATGCAGGCCTTCCTTCCGCACTTGGCGCGGCCGGAGGGGCGGATCCACTTCGCCGGCGACCACACCTCCGCCACGCCGGGATGGATGCAGGGCGCGCTGGCGTCCGGCGTCCGCGCGGCCGACGAGGTGCACGCGGCGGCGGCGAAACTGGCGTCGTAGTCGGTGACGGCGCGGTTCGCGACACTCGTTGAGAATCGAGCTGCCGCCGTGCACCGGTGCCCATGGTCCCGGCGCGCCTGAGATCGCGAGAAGATCAGCGGATGATTAAGGATGGAGCCGGGAGCGGAGTGCCCGGCAACCGCACGAAGCAACGCGGCGTCGGACGAACGCACCGGACGAGGGAAGGGGGGCGAGGAGGTGAAAGCCGCACTCCTTTCACGACGGTTGTAGGTTGTGGGGCAACGAGTTAGATTGCGTTTCCCCACTCGGGCGCATTCCACGCGTTCCCAATCTCCTCGCATGAAAGCACCCTTCCGTACCTTCCTGATCGGCTTCGGCGTCCTCGCGCTGGTGGTCGCCGCGTCGGCGGGGATCTACGGCCGCATCCGCGCTTCCCAATCGGCCGGCGACGACGACGAGGGCGGCTCGCCGGGGCCGCGGCCGCGCACCTCGGCGACGAGCCGGTTCAGCACCGATGTGGCCATTCCCGTGAAGGGCGTGGCCGCCGTGCGCGACACGCTGGTGGTGGCCGTGAACGCCGCCGGGCAGGCGGAGGGGTGGAAGAAGACGGTGGTGGTGGCGCAGGTGGCCGGCCGCGTGGCCAGCCTCCCCGTGCGCGAGAACGACGCGGTGGGCGGCGGGCAGCTGCTCACGGGGATCGACGCGGCGGAGTACGGGCTGGCGGTGGAGGAGGCGCAGGCCAACCTGCGGCAGGCGCAGGCCGCCTACCGCGAGGCCACGCTGCTGGACGAGGAGATCCGCGACCCGGCCGTGCGCGCCGAGCGCGCCGCCTTCGCGCGCTCGAAGACGGGGCTCGACGCGGCCGAGGTGCGGCTGCGCAAGGCCCAGCTGGACCTGTCGCGCACGCGCATCGGGGCGCCGTTCGCGGGGCGCGTGGCGTCGCTGAAGGTGGTTCCCGGACAGTGGGTACGCGCGGGCGACGAGCTGATGACGGTGGTGTCGCTCGACCCGATCCGCGTGGAGGTGCAGGTGCTGGAGAGCGAGGTCGGCTTCCTGGCGCCCGGCCGCAAGGCGCGGGTCAGCTTCGCCGCCTTCCCGGAGCCGTTCACCGGCACGGTGGAGACCATCAACCCGGTGGTGGAGAGCGGAACGCGCACCGCGCGCGTGACGGTGGTCGTCCCCAACCCGCAGGGGCGCATCCTGCCGGGGATGTACGCGCGCGTGTCGCTCGAGGCGCGCCGCTTCGCCGACCGCGTGCTGGTGCCGCGCTCGGCCATCCTGGAACGCGACCGCCGCACGATGCTCTTCGTCTTCGAGGGACGTGACGGGCAGGGGTCTGCCAAGTGGCGGTACGTGACCACCGGCCTGCAGAACGACTCCATGGTGGAGATCGTCCCCAGCGAGGAGACCGACAGCGTGCGCCCCGGCGAGATCGTACTGACCGAGGGCCACTACACCCTCATCCACGACGCCCGCGTGCGCCTGGTAGACGACGTGGAGGACGAGGGAGCGGGGACGAGCTCGCCGCAGCGATAGCGGAGGCCGGCGCGGTCGCGCCTGCTGGTGGCTTCACACAAATGCATGCTCAATCACCCTCCCCCAGTCGGTTTCGGGGGAGGGTCGCGCGAAGCGTGGGGTGGGCGGCGGGATGCCGCGGCTTCACGCCGTCTCGCCCTCTCGCGGGTAGAGCGTAAGACGCAGCCGACCCCGCGGTTTCAACCACTTTCCTGAACGGGACGAGGGACGTTGTCGCTCCCCCGCATCGCCATCCAGCGGCCCGTGGCGGTCGCCATGTTCTTCCTGGGGGTCGTGTTCCTGGGGGCGCTGTCGTTCGTGCGCCTGCCCATCGACCTCCTTCCCGACGTCGCCTATCCGCGCCTGGTCGTCTACACCACCGATGAGAGCGCCGCGCCGGCCGAGGTCGAGCGCTTCATCACCGAGCCCGTCGAGCAGGCGGTCAGCACCGTCCCCGGCGTACAGAAGGTGGAGAGCGTCACGCGCGAGGGGCAGTCGCTGGTGACCGCGCGCTTCGCGTGGGGCACGGACATGGACTTCGCCGCGCTGAACACGCGCGAGAAGCTCGACAACATCCGCGACGCCCTTCCCGAGCTGGCCGCGCGACCCGTGGTCCTCCGCACCGACCCGCGCAGCGAGCCGATCATGGCCGTGAGCGTGGCCGGCCGGCGCGACCTGCCGCAGCTGAAGGAGCTGGCCGAGGCGGTCTTCAAGCGGCGATTGGAGCAGATCGACGGTGTGGCGCAGGCGTCGGTGACGGGCGGCGTGGAGCGCGAGATCCACGTGGAGGTGGACCCGCGCGCGCTGGAGAGCTACGGGCTGACCATCGACGACGTGGCGGACGCGCTGGCGCAGGCCAACGCGAGCGCGCCGGGCGGCACCATCCGCCGCGGGCGCTACCGCTACTCGCTGCGCACGCTCGGCGAGCTGCAGTCGGTGGACGAGATCGCCTCCGTCCCCGTGCGCCGTGCGTCCGCGAACGGAGGGGGCGACTCGACCGCGCTCCCCGGCCAGGTGCTGGTGCGCGACGTGGCGAACGTGGACGACGGCTTCCGCGAGCGCGAGTCGATCGCCCGCTACAACGGGACCGACGCCGTCGGGCTGATGGTGTTCAAGAACGCCGGCGCCAACACCGTCCGCGTCACGCGCGAGGTGGAGCGGGTCCTCACGCAGCTCCGCCGCGAGTATCCCGAGGTCAAGCTCGAGGTGGCCACCAGCCAGGCCGGGTTCATCTCCGATGCGCTGTCGAACGTGGTGCAGGAGGTGATCCTCGGCGGGATCCTGGCCTTCCTCGTCCTCTTCTTCTTCCTGCGCGAGTGGCACTATCCGGTCGCGGTGGCGCTGGTCATCCCCATCTCCCTGGTCGCTACCTTCGCGCTGCTGCAGGCGACGGGGGTGACGCTCAACATCATGAGCCTGGGCGGGCTGGCGCTGGGCGTCGGCCTGCTGATGGACAACTCCATCGTGGTGCTGGAGAACATCTTCCGGCACCGCGAGCTGGGCGCGCGCGCGGCCGTGGCCGCCGCGCTGGGGACGGAGGAGGTGCAGCGCGCGATCATCGCCTCGACGCTCACCAACATCGCCGTCTTCGGGCCCATCGTGTACATCGAGGGGGTGGCCGGGGAGATGCTGGGTGCGCTGGCGCTCTCCGTCTCCTTCTCGCTCCTCGCCTCGATCGTCGTCGCCATCACGCTCCTCCCCGCGCTGGCGGCGCGGTGGGACCACGGGACGCACGACGACGGGTCGCGCCGGCACGGCTGGCTGGCGCGGCAGCTCTCGCGGCCGCTGGACGCGTTCGAGCACGGCTTCGCGTGGGTGCTGGCGCGGTACGAGCGGGTACTGGAGATGGGGATGCGGCATCGCGGGCGGACGATGGCCGTCGCGCTGACGCTGCTGGTCGTCGGCCTGTGGATCCTCTTCTCCCTCCCCCGCAGCGTCCTTCCCGACGTCGACCAGGGGTCGTTCCGCGCGCGGCTGGAGCTGCCGCGGGGAACGCCGCTGGAGACGACGGCCGACGCGGCCGCGCGGCTGGAGCGGACGATCCGCGGCGACCGCGCGGTGGAGGCGGTGTTCACGCGCGTGGGCCGGCAGGCGGCGGTCGCGGGGATGGACGAGGGGGAGAGCGGGCTGCACACGGCGACGCTGGAGGTGCGGCTGCGCGGCGGCTCGTCCACGGCGGACGCGCTGCGGTGGCTGCGCGCGCGGCTCGACGGCTTTCCCGCGGGCGCGGTGACGCTGGAAACGGGGCAGGCCACGCAGCTCGGCCGCCTCCTGGGCGCGGGCGAGAGCGACCTGTCCGTGCGCATCCGCGGCGAGAACCTCGACGCGGCGCTGGGCTACGCCGCGCAGGTTCGCGCGCGCCTCCTCTCCGTTCCCTCCGTGGCCAACGTGCGCGTGGGGACGGAGCTGGGGCAGCCCGAGGTGCGCGTGGAGATCGACCGCGAGCGCGCGGCCGCGTACGGCATCGACCCGCGGCGCGTAGCCGAGTCGGTGGAGGCGTACATGAAGGGGAAGGAGGCCACGCAGCTGGTGGACTTCGACCGCAAGATCCCCATCGTGGTGCGCCTTCCCGAGAACGCACGGAGATCCGCGGAGACGCTGGAGCTGCTGATGGTCGACGGCGTGCCGCTGCGCGAGCTGGTGCGCGTGCGCACCGCCAGCGGCCCGGCGGAGATCCGCCGCATCGACCAGGGGCGCGTGGTCTCGGTGCTCGCCGACGTCTCCGGCGGCGCGAGCGTCGACCGCTCGGTCGAGGCGGTGCGGAGCGCGCTGGCATCGTTGCCGCCGCCGCACGGGCTGCGCGCGGAGATCGGCGGCGAGAACGAGGAGATGCGGAAGGGGTTCCGCGACCTGGCGCTCGCCTTCTCGCTGGCGCTGGTGCTGTGCTACATGCTGCTCGCCGCCGAGTTCGAGAGCCTGCTGCACCCGTTCATCATCCTCCTCGCCGTCCCGCTCGCGGCGTTCGGCGCGGCGGTCGCGCTCTGGGTGGGGGGATCGGGGGTGAACACGATGAGCCTGATCGGCATCGTGATCCTGGTCGGCATCGTGGACAACGACGCGGTGGTGAAGCTGGACTTCATCAACCAGATGCGCCGGCAGGGGATGAGCCGCCACGAGGCCATCCGCGCCGCCGGCCACGCGCGCTTCCGTCCCATCGTGATGAACACCATCACCGCGATGCTGGGGCTGCTGCCGATGGCGCTGGGGATCGGCGCCGGCGGCGAGCTGCAGGCGCCGCTGGCGATGGCGGTGTTCGGCGGCCTGCTGAGCGCCACCGCGCTGACGCTGGTGGTGATCCCCGTGAGCTACGACCTGCTGGAGGAGCTGAACGACCGCGTCAGGGCCTGGCTCCGCCGCCCGTCGGCGGACGCGTTACCCGCGCCCGCGCCGCTCCCCGCCGCCGCGTCGGAGACTGCCGACGCGCGCGAACCGGTCGCGGCGCCCGGTCTTGTGGCGGGAGACTGAACGGTGCCCTGCCCGCTCGCGCCGATCACATCGAGGGAGTCTACGAATACGGACTTCCTGCGAGGGTGTTGGCGAACCTGTGGACACCCATCGGGTGTCATCCTGAGGGCGCGGAGCACCGAAGTCGCGTCGACACGAAACCCTGCGCGCCCGAAGGATCTTGCATGGCGGGCAGGATGTCTGCCCGGAGGCACCAGCATCTCCGCGGGGTCGAGTAGATCCTTCGGTCGGCGCCCAGCGCTCGTGCTGACGAGAGAGCGGTGCAGCGCCTCCCTCAGGATGACACCGTGTGGTTGCACACGTTCGGCTCATCCGCGCGAGCGAGCGATGGTCGATCACGTGCCGAACAGCCTCGCGCAGTTTGCGAGGCTTCCCGTAGTTGTTGCCGCGGCTTCAGCCGCCCGTGAGATGACGGCGGACGGGCTCCCCGCTTGCGGTCTCATGGGAGCCGCGCCGTGATCCGCTTCTCCATCCGCCGCCCCGTCGCCGTGGCGATGGGCTACCTGGCCTTGGCGTTGCTGGGCGTGGCCAGCTGGGTGAAGATGCCCGTGGAGCTCCTTCCCGAGACGGAGCTGCCGCGGCTGCGCGTGACCGCCAGCTGGCGCGGCGCCAGCCCGGAGACGACGGAGGCGTTCCTCACCTCGCCCGTCGAGGCGGCGGTGCAGCAGGTGCGCGGGGTGGAGAAGGTGGAGTCCGTCTCCGAGGAGCGGAACGGCGCGGGCACCAGCACCGTCGACGTGCAGTTCGCGCGGGGGACGGACATGGACTTCGCGCGGCTGGACCTGTCCGAGCGCCTCTCCGCGCTCGAGGACCAGCTTCCGCAGGGCGCGCAGCATCCGCAGGTGCAGCAGTACGTCCCGCCCGAGTTCGAGAAGCAGCGCAAGCCCTTCCTTCTCTACACCATCACCGGCCCGTACACGACGGAGGCGCTGCGCCGCCACGTGGACGAGGAGATCGCGCCCGACCTGCGCCAGCTGGCCGGCGTGGCCGACGTGCGCGCCTGGGGCGGGCGCGACCGCGAGGTGGTGATCGAGCTCGACGAGGCGCGCATCCTGGGGCTCGGCCTCGACCCCGAGGACGTGCGCGCGCGCGTCTCCGGGCTGGAGTTCGTGCGCGAGGCGGGCGCCGTGCGGCAGGGGGGGATGCTGTACACGGTGGCCATCCGCGAGCGCCCGCAAACCGTAACCGACCTCCGCCGCACGCCGCTGCTGACGGACCGCGGACGGCTGGTGCGGCTGCAGGACGTGGCGGTGGTGCGCGACACCTACGAGGACCCGTCGAACCTCTACCGCATCGACGGGCAGCCGGCGGTCTCCTTCCAGGTCTACAAGGAGGCGGGGACCAACGTCGTGGCCGTCGCCGACCGCGTGAAGGCGCGGATGCGCGAGCTGCGCGCGGCCCTTCCCGCCGGCGCCCGGGTGATCCGCGACGAGGACGAGAGCCAGGCGGTGCGCACGCAGCTCACCGACCTGCGCTGGCGCGCGCTGTCGTCGGCGCTGGTCGTCTTCCTCGTGCTGTTCGCCTTCCTGCGCTCCTTCCGCTCGGCGATGATCGTGTTCAGCAGCATCGCCTTCGCCGTCCTCATCACCCTGAACCTGGTGTACTTCGGCGGGCTGACGCTGAACGTGCTCACGCTGATGGGGCTGGCGATGGGCTTCGGCGTGGTGATCGACAACGCCGTCGTCGTGCTGGAGAACATCTACCGCCGCGCCCGGCCGGGGGAGGATCCCGCCGCGGCCGCCGAGCGCGGCGCGAGGGAGGTCGTGCTCGCCGTCTTGGCCGCGACGGCGACGAACGTGATCGTCTTCGTCCCCTTCGTCTACCTCCAGGGCGAGGTGCGGCTCTTCTACGTCCCCCTCGCGATCGTCGTCGGATTGACGAACCTGGCCTCGCTCCTGGCGGCGTTCTCGTTCACGCCGGCGCTGGCGTCGCGCCTCCTCGGCCGGCGCGCGCTGGCGATCCACCGCCGCGACCCCGACCGGCCGCCGTGGTACACGCGCCTCTACGCGGCGATGGTGGGGTTCACGCTGCGCCGGCCATGGCTGGCGGTGGCCGTCCCCGTGCTCCTGCTGGCCGGGTCGGGGTGGCTCTTCCAGAAGTACGTCACGCGCGGGACGCTGTGGCGGCCGTGGTGGGACGAGGACTCGTACATCCGCATCACCGTCGAGCAGCCCCGCGGCGAGGAGCTGGCCCACACCGACGCGCTGGCCCGCCAGTTCGAGCAGCGGCTGGCGGAGATGCCCGAGGTGGCGCGCTTCACCACCCGCGTGTACGCGCAGGCGGCCGACATCCGCGTCGACTTCCCCGACTCGCTGCAGGCCACGGCCATCCCCGTGGCCATCAAGGAGCAGATGGAGGCGTACAGCCACCTGTTCGGCGGCAGCGAGGTGCACGTGTACGGCTACGGGCCGTCGTTCTACGGCGGGGGCGGGTCGCCGCCCAACTACACCATCCGCGTGCTGGGCTACAACTACGAGCAGGTGCGCGCCATCGCCGACGACCTGGGCGAGCGGCTGAAGCGCTTCTCGCGCATCCAGGACGTCGACACCAACGCCAGCGGCCAGTGGTTCGACCGCGACAAGGCCACCGAGGTGGCGGTGCGCATCGACCGGCGGCGGCTGGCGATGCACGCGCTGACGGCGCAGGCCGTGGTCCGCCGCGTGGCCGCCGCCGTGGGACGCGACAGCCGGCGCAGCTTCCTGCGGGTGGGAGATGAAGAGCTCTTCTTCTCCGTCCGCCTGGCGGGGAGCGAGACGCTGGACGTCGCCCGCTTGCAGGCGCTGGAGATCCCCGCGCCCGGCGGCGAGCCGGTGCGGCTGGCCGACGTGGCCGAGGTGGGCGAGCGCGACGTGCTCTCCCGCATCCTGCGCGAAGACCAGCAGTACCAGCGCACGGTGGCGTACGAGTTCCGCGGCCCCACCAAGCTGGGCGACCGGGTGCGGGAGGCGGTGATCCGCTCCACGCGCCTCCCCGCGGGGTACCAGCTGGTCGGCAAGGAGGAGTGGCGCTGGAGCGACGACGAGAAGGCGCAGATCTACGGCGTGCTGGCCTTCTCGCTGATCCTGGTCTTCATGGTGTGCGCGGGGCT
Organism: Longimicrobium sp.; assembly: GCA_036377595.1. Taxonomy (NCBI): domain Bacteria; kingdom Pseudomonadati; phylum Gemmatimonadota; class Longimicrobiia; order Longimicrobiales; family Longimicrobiaceae; genus Longimicrobium; species Longimicrobium sp. Next base: position 78,106 of record DASUYB010000105.1, read on the forward strand.
GTTCGAGTCGGTGCGCCAGCCGCTGTGCGTGCTGCTGACGGTGCCGATGGCGCTGATCGGCGTGTTCCTGGTGTACTTCTTCACCAACGCCAGCTTCACCCGCGAGGCGTTCATCGGGGTGATCATGATGGGCGGCGTGGTGGTGAACAACGCCGTGCTGCTGATCGACCGGGTGAACCAGGTGCGCCGCCACGACGCCCTCCCGCTGCACGACGCCATCGTGCGGGGGACGCTGGAGCGGGTGCGGCCGATCCTGATGACCAGCGCGGTCACCATCATCGGCCTGCTGCCGCTGGTGCTGTTCAGCAAGGCGGCCGACGCCAACATCTGGAACGCGCTGGGCTTCTCGCTGCTGGGGGGGCTGGCGAGCTCGACCCTGCTGGTCCTCACCGTCACCCCCGCGCTCTACCTCCTCTTCGAGCGCGGCCCGGAGAAGCGCCGCCTCGCCAGGCTCGCCGCCGCCTCCATGATCCCGGTCCCGCAGATCTCGCCCGCGGTCCAGGTCTGACGAACTGCAATCTCACGCAGAGGCCGCAGAGGGCGCAGAGGAACCGAAGATCAGTCCTCTGCGCCCTCTGCGGCCTCTGCGTGAGACTTTCTGTTTCTACATCCCCACCATCTCGTGCTCCATCGCCGCGCCCATGATGCGCTGCATGCGGGCGAGCTGGTCCGGCTGGAGGATGCGGGCGCGCGCGGCCTCGTACCCCGTCCACGCGCGCTCGGCCGCCGCGTTCACCGTCGCCGCATCCTGGTGGCGATCGAGCGCGGCGCGGACCTGCGCCGCCTCCTGCTCGCACGCGGCGGCGAGGAGGCGCTCCTGCCCGCCGTCGATCCGCGCGAGCTTGTCCGTGCGGCCGACCTCTGCCTGGCAGGCGCCGGAGACGAGGAGCTGGACGCCCTGCGCCGCGGCGGCGCTCGACGCCCACGACGTCGGCAGTCCCGCGCGCAGGTACGGCAGCGCCAGGTGCTCCTGCGCGAACATCCCCTCCGGATTGTCGAGCCAGATCCAGGCGTGCACCATGGTCAGCAGCGTGCGCCCGCCGCCGGGGCCCACCTTCCCGCGGTCGATGCGGCGCTGCACCAGCCAGCGGACGAAGGGGCGCTCGGCGGTGGCGGCCTGCGCCAGCCGCACCACGTCGTGCGTGTGCCAGTGGTCGCTCGCGCCGGCGAACCCCTCGGGCACCGGCTCGCCCGGGCGGCGGTAGACGGTGTAGGCCACACCGACCAGCACCTTCCGCCCGCCGACGTCGGCGTACTGCAGCGTGGACGGGCGGCGCAGGTCCAGCGGCTGCGTGACGAGGTCGCGGCGATACCAGTGCTCGCCCATCAGCGGCCCCTCCTGCCCGAACCGCTTGTAGCCGTCGCGCACCGCGTTGGCGTGGTCGCGGTAGCGCGCCGTCGCCGCGCGCACGGCCTCGATCTGCGCCCGCAGCTCCGCCGAGTCGCGCGCAGAGGCGGCCGCATCCGCGTGGTGCATCGCCCCATGCTCGTGCTGCGCCGCCAGGGGTGACGCGATCGCGGCGGCGAGGAGGACGAGAATGCTTGTTCGTTTCATCGATTTCGTCGGTCGGGAGATCAGGTTGCAGCACAACATGATACACCCGTCGGGCCGCCATCGTTGGAAATCTCACGCGGAGACGCGGAGACGCGGAGAACTCACCGCCGGGATGAGCTCTCCGCGCCTCCGCGTCTCCGCGTGAGGCCATCCTTTCATCACCGAGAACACGAAGAAGCCGCCCCGGAGATCGCTCCCCGGGGCGGCTTCGTCATCTCCATCGCCCTACTTGTTCAGCCAGTACGTGGCCTTGATCAGGAAGACGTTGCGCGGGCCGCGGTCGAAGATGCCGCCCACGTGGTCGCTGAAGTTGAAGCGGCCGGCCTCGTCCACCCCGTTGCGGTCCTGCTGCCAGACGAAGAACAGGGTGGAGCCGGGCCGGTACTCCCAGCGCAGCACCGCGTTCCCGCGCAGCGACATGAAGCTGAAGTCGTCGTCCGCGCTCACCGCGTAGGGGTCGAACTCGAAGCTCCGCGGCCGCGCCAGCGAGCGGTAGTCGTGGAAGTCGTTGCTGGAGACGAACGGCTGCGCGAACAGCTGCAGCGACAGCGTGGGCGTGAACGTCCAGTCCAGCCGCGTGTCCATCGACACCTCCGTGGCGTCCACCGAGGCGAACACGTAGCGGTTGCCGTAGGTGGCGGTGGCCGTCGCGTCTTCCTCGGTGGTGATCCACTGCACCGGGTTGCGCGAGCGGGAAAGGCCCGGCGACAGGCTCAGCCGCACGGACGGGGTCGGGCGGTAGGTCATCCCCACGCCGCCGTTGCGGTTCCAGCCACCGTCGCCGTTGCTCGAGGTGCCCGCGTAGGCGTTGAACGACACCCGCTTCCGCGAGTCGGTGCTGGTGTTCAGGTTCAGGTTCCATCCCCCCGCCCGGCGGATGGCCGGCCCGCCGCGCGTGGCCCGGTCGTCCCAGCGGTCGAAGCTCACGCCCGCGCTCAGGCTGGTGTACCAGAAGTTCTTCCACCCCGCCTGCAGCCCGGTGCCGATGCCGTTGTAGATCACGTCGCCGCCGAAATTCCACGCGGCGTTGTGGTAGATGTACATGGTGCGGTTGCGGAACGGCCCCGTGGGATTGTTCATCCGCTGCCCCGCGAAGGTGCTGAACGCGCGGTAGTCGCCGCGGTTCATGAAGCCGATGTCGTTGGTCTCGAACCCGGGGCTCACCTCCACGTAGGTGGCCGACGCGTCCCACTTGCCGCTGTGGCTGAGCGACAGCCCCGCGTTGTGCCCGGAGAGCGCCGTCCGCGTGGGGTCGTACTCCAGGTAGTCGGCGTCGGGACGGTTGTAGTAGTGCGCCGCGCCGCGCTGCGTCCGCGCGATCGCGTCTTCCGAGCCGCTCACCCGCGTCCCCGCCAGGTAGCCCGTGAGCGTCCAGTCGCGGTTGTGCCAGGCGTGCGAGCCGTCGATGCCGAACATCGCCGCGCGCGAGCGCAGGTACGGGTCGAACTCGTCGCCCTTGAGGTCGCGCCCCACCCCGGTCACCATCCCGCCGAGCACCGTGGCGCCGCGGTTGAAGTCGCGGCGGACGCGCCCCACGAAGTAGTTGGTCAGCGGCTCCACCGGGTAGCGCCCGTCCACCCCGTCGATGCGGTAGTCGCCGCTCTCGCGGTTGGTCAGCGCGTCCATCAGCCCGATCGACCATCCCCCCAGCTTTCCGCTCACCTTGGCGGCGCCCAGGATCGTGGTCGCGTCGGGCATGTGCTCCTCGTCCACGTCGTCCAGCCGGATGGCCCCTTGCGGCAGCCGGCCGATGCGGCGCGAGTAGAAGAACTGGGTGAAGCCGTAGCTGTTGAAGGTGCTGAGGCTGCCGAACTGGAAGATGTCGGCGCCCTCCATGAAGAACGGCCGCCGCTCGGGGAAGAAGGTCTCGAACGCGGAGAGGTTCACCACCGCGGGGTCCACCTCCACCTGCCCGAAGTCGGGGTTGATCGTCGCCGAGAGGGTGAGCCCGCCGGGGAGCCCGGCCTTCAGGTCCGCGCCCATCCCCCCGGCGAAGTTGCTGGCGCCGGTGAAGTGCGTGCGGTCGGCGCTGGGAACGCGGTCGAGCCTGCTGCTGACGTAGGGCAGCACCTCCAGCCGGTGCGCCTGCCGCATCCCCTGCAGCCCCTCCAGCTCGCCGAAGAGCGAGACGAAGGCGTTGGAGTTGGGGGGGATGGGGGCCCAGAAGTCTACCTCGCCGTGGCGCGCCAGGTAGCGGCGGAAGTTCAATCCCCACCGCCCGCCCGCGTTCACCGTGGCGGCGTTGAAGCGCAGCTGCGAGAGGGGGATGCGGAACTCGGCGGTCCACCCGGCGCTGTCCACGTGGGCGGCGCCGTCCCACACTGCGTCCCAGTCGAAGTCGACCCCCTCGCCGTCGTTGTAGCGCAGGAAGTCGTCCTTCACCCCGCGCGGGTTCAGCCCGAAGACGAACGCCGTGCGCTTGTCGTTGTAGCTGTCGATGAACACCCGCGCGCCGTCGGACTCGGAGCCCTGGTCGCGCCGGGTGAGCTGGGCCATGATCGAGTCGGGATGCGTGTCGTGCATCCGCATCCCCACGTACACCGCCTCGCCGTCGAACAGGATGCGCGCCTCGGTGCGCTGCGTGGCGGGCTGCCCCTCGTTGGGGCCCTGCTGGATGAAGTCGCCCGCGGCCGTGGCGGTGGCCCAGGCCTCCTCGTCGAGCTTGCCGTCCACGTGGATCTGGATGGCGGCCGCGGCGCGCAGCGAGCGCTGCGGGTTGCCGGCCGAGCCCGCGGCCCGCGCCGGCTGCGAGTCGGTGCTCGCCGCCGAGGTGATCTGCGCGGCCGCCGGACGGGCCGCCAGCAGCGCCGCGACGGCCAGGAGCCCAAGGCGCGGCAGGGTGCGTTCGAACATCGGAAGTACTCCGAAGGAGAGGGTTTCGAGGCGGCCATGACCGCGGCGCGCCTGCGGGGTCCGGCTCTGTGGTAACTACGGTTGTTTGCGGCTCTGCCGCGTACGTGCGGTGACGGCGTTTGGATTCACCGTTTCCGCGAAAGGTTGTAAGCAGCGGGCGGAGACGGATGGGCGGGTCGGCCTCGCGGCCTTCCGCGCCCACCCGCCGGGGCGGCCACCCTCCAGGGACCGCCGCCGGGCTCCCTCCGCTGTGCGGAAGGAGCGGAAATCCGCCGCCATTCGCAACTTCGGTGGGCCGGGCGGCACGTCCGCCGTGACGAGCGGGCCCTGCGGTGTGACGCCCCGTCGCGGCTCCGCGTTTACCGGCAACGGTGGACGCCGCGCACGCCTAATCCCGCGCTAATATTTTAGCACCCTGGGCGACGAAACCGCCGGTGTGGGTCCGGCGGGATCGTGTCACGGAGGGATCAGGCCCCGCCGGTGTCGTCCGCGTTCTCGCCGTCGTGCGCCGCGGCGATCTCGCTCACCGCGCCCAGGATGCGCAGCCCCAGGTCGGTCTTCTGCTGCCGGCGCATCGCCACGCGGCGGGCGTTCTCCGTCTTCCGCTGCAGCGAGTTGCGGGTGGCGCGCGACTTCGGGCAGGAAGTGTCCGCGGGCGCCAGCGCCGAGGCCAGCGCCTTCAGGTCCGCGTCGATCCGCAGCTGCCCGCGCGAGGTCACGGCGCGCACGCCGTGACCCTCGAAGCGCACCTCCACGCCGTTCCCCACGCGGATGCGCGCGTGGACTTCGCTCCCGTCCACCGTCGCCACCACGGCGCCGTCGTTCGAGGCCAGGCGCACCGGCTCCTCGCGCCGCGGCTCCGTCCGCGGCGTGCGGGCCGCGGCGGAGGTGTGCCCGGACGGATGCGCGGCCGCGTGCGCGTTTCTCCGCGGCGCCGACGTCCGCGGCGCATCGGAGACGCGCTGCGCGGGGAAGACCTGGTAGGTGCCGTGGATCGACGGCTGGCGCTCGGTGACCCAGCTCTCGCCGGGGCGGACGTTCCAGCTGCGCGCCTCGGGCATCTTCCACGCGATCACCCGCGTCTCCGCGCTCGGGGACGGGGCCTGCGCGCGCTCCGACGGCGCCACGGCGGCCAGCGGGAGCGAGGCGAGGAGGACGGCGCCCGCGCAGACGGCGGCGGTGCGGCGGGTGACGGCGCGGCGGTCGCGCGTGGCCTCGAGCACGGCGCGCACGCGGCCCTCCAGGTGGCTCGGCCGCGCCATCGCGATCGCCGCGGCCAGCGCCGGCGCGCGGTACGTCCGGGCGACGTCGAGGAGGTGGCCGGCATACTCCGACGCGCGCGCGCCCGCGGCGAGGACCAGGTCGTCGCACGCCTGCTCGCGCTCGATCCGCATCTTCCGCGCGGCCCACCAAGCGCCGGGATGGAACCAGTAGAGCGCGCAGCAGATCTCGGCCAGCAGCTGCATCAGGCAGTCGCGCCGGGCCACGTGCGCCAGCTCGTGGAGAAGGACGACGCGCCGCCGCTCCGGCCCCCACCCGTCCGCCTCGGCGGGAAGGAGGACTGCGGGGCGGAAGGCGCCCCAGGTCAGCGGCATGGCCGCGTCGCGGCTGCGCAGGAGGACCACGGGGCGGCGCACGCCGACGGCCGCGCCGAAGCGCTCGAGGAGATCCGTCCACGCGGGATCGGTCACCGGCTCGGCCCCGCGCGCGAGCCGGGCCACGCCGCGCAGCCCGATCGCCAGCCGCGCGAGCACGACGATCGTCCCCGCCGCCCAGACGGCCAGGAAGAGCAGGACGACGGGATGAATCGCCGAGCCGCTCATGACCACGTCGCCCCCCGTCTCCGAAGCCGCGGCGGCCGCGGGGCGGAGGAAGGCGAGGAGCTCCGGCTTCCAGTCGGGGAGGAGGATGGCGAGCGCGGGGAGCGCCAGCAGCCCGCCCAGCCCCAGCGTCCACACCAGGTGGCGAGCCGCAGCGGAGCCCCGCCGCAGCAGGCGCGCGCCCCCGGCGGCCGCGCCCAGCAGCAGCGTGGACTTGGCCACGATCAGGGCGGCGGACGCCAGCGCGGGCGCCCAGGCGGCGGGGGCTGCGGTCATGGTCAGCGTCCCTGCTTGCGTGCTTCGTCGATGAGCCGCGACAGGCGGTCGAGCTCGTCCTCGGAGAGCCCGTTCTCCGGCAGCTCCAGCAGCGCGGCCACGGCGGCCTCGGCGCTGCCGCCGAAGAAGGTGCGCACCAGGTGCGACAGGGCGTCGCTCTTCACCGCGTCGCGCGGCACGGTGGGCAAGTACAGATAACGGGGGCCGTCCTGCTCGTGTTTCAGGTGGCCCTTCTCTTCGAGGATGCGCATCAGCGCGCGGACGGCCGAGTAGCTGGGCGGGTCGGGAAGGCGCTCGAGCACGTCGCTCACGCTGGCCTTCCCCATCCGGTAGACCACGTCCATGATCTGCCGTTCCCGGCGGCTGAGCTGGGAGAGCGCGGTGTTCCGGTTCATCTGGGGCTGTGATTCCGAGGAGGCAGCGGGTCTCGCTGCTAAAACTCTAGCACTCGGAATGAATACCCCTCCCCACCCGCCCCGTCAAGCATCGCGACGAAGAACGCGGAGTGGAGATGGGTTCTGACGATCCTCACGAATCCTTTACAGGTGAGTCCGAACGACGAAGCAAATGCCTGTCATTCCGAGCGCCGCCGCATGCTGGATATTGCGTCCGCACCGATGTCTGCGCGGCGGCCGAGGAATCTGTGGCCGAGGTACGTGCCGACCCTCGTATGTCGTTGCGTGGACAGGCTATAGATTCCTCGGGAGCCGCCCGGATGATCGTCACTTCGCCGGTTTGGCGCGGCGGCTCCGCTCGGAATGACATCGCTTTGGATCGTCCTCAAACGAAGAAGGACACGGGGCGATGCGGCTCCGTGTCCTTCTCGAAATCTTCCGATCTGCAGGCTACTCGGCGGGATACAGGCGGTACGGGGCGATGGTGCGCTCCCACTGCGCGTCCTCGCGCTGCCAGCGGGCGAAGATGGCGCGCGGGTCGTCGCCGCGGCGCACGGCGGCGGGCGCCCACTCGCTCCCCAGCATCTGCCGCATCGAGCCCATCCCCAGCGCCTCGGGATACATCTTCCGCAGCTCGACCAGGAAGACGAGCGCGGTCAGCACCGGCTGGTACGCCTCGCGGTCGATGATGACCAGGCGCACGCCGTGGCAGCGCCGCCCGGGGAACTGCATCCAGCCGACGCCGCGCGGCGTCCAGTCCGCCTGCTCGAAGCGCACGCCCGGCAGGTCGTAGGCGCGCACCCGCCGCAGCAGCGCCGCGCCGTCCACGTAGGGCGCGCCCACGTAGCTGAACGGCGCCTCGGTGCCGCGGCCCACGTTCAGGTTCGTCGTCTCCAGCATCACCAGCCCGCTGAAGCTGAGCGCCGCGTCGAGCGAGCGGATGTTGGGCGACGGGTTGATCCACGGCAGCCCCGTCTGGTCGAACCAGCTGTTCCCCCGCCACCCGGCGACGGGCACGACCTTCAGCTTCACGCCCAGCCGGAACTCGCCGTTGACGTAGCGCGCCAGCTCGCCCGCGGTCAGCCCGTGGCGCAGGGGGACCGGGTACGCGCCGGTGATCAGCGGTCCGTGCGTGCGCATCTCCCAGTGCATCAGCGGGCCTTCCACGCGCGCGGTGACCGGGTTGGGGCGATCGAGAACGATGAAGGGGAGGTTGCGCCGGGCCGCCTCCTCCATCGCGAAGGTCATCGTCCACACGTAGGTGTACGGCCGCGCGCCGATGTCCTGGATGTCGAAGAGGAGCACATCCACGTCGCGCAGCATGGCGCCGGTGGGCCGCTCCGTGGCGCCGTAGAGCGAGTAGACGGGGACACCGGTGCGCGCGTCGCGGCCGCCGGCGATGTGCTCGCCCCCGTCGATGTTGCCGCGGATGCCGTGCTCGGGCCCGAACAGCGCGGTCAGCCGCACGCCCGGCGTCCCGAACAGCACGTCCACGTCGCTGCGCCCGTCGCGGGTGACGGCGGTGTGGTTGGTGATGAGCCCCACGCGCTTCCCCCGCACCAGGTGCAGCGAGTCGCGGATCAGCACCTCGATCCCCGGCAGCGGCGCCAGCGCGTCCGGGCCGGACGACGCCCGTTCCGGCGCGGTCGCGAACGCGCGCGGCAGCTGGACCGGCATGGAGACGGCGACGTCGTGCGCCACCATCGGCCAGGCGAGGGCGGCCGCGAGCGCGGCGGCGGGCACGGCCGCGGCGGCGGCGCGGGAAAACGGAAACGTCGGCATGGTGCTGCGCTGGTGCGGGTTCTACGGGCGGAGCGACGGAAGCTCGCGGTCGCGGTCCGTCGCGACACGCCGGGCGCGGGTGGAAGGGTCGGGTTGTGCGTGGGGGGGTGACGCGCGGGGCGAATCCGGCTTCGACCACTTCTACCGTCCGGCCCGGTCGATTGATCCAGCGCCGTATCAACAACTTCGGTATACGATACCCCGCCGCGCAACCGTGCCGCTCGGACGTCCTTGCGCGTCGCCGCGGCGATGGCGGCTGGATCGTGGCGGGATCGCCCTCTCGATCGCCGCGACATCGCCGGCCGCGCACTTTCGCCCATCCTCGTGCACCCGGCATATTCCGGGCATCTCCGCTCTCGCCGTGACGCAATCGAACCGGGACCACCGCATGCGCGCATCGCCGTCCATCTCCCTCCGCCATCTCCCCCTGCTCGTCCTAGCGATCTCGCCCGCCGCGTGCGCGCGCGGGACTGCCCCCGGGCCGGCGACCGGGCCCGCCACGGCGGTGATCCCGGCGCGCACGACGGAGGCGGAGGTGCGCGCGGAGGAGCTCGCGCTGTCGGACGACTCGATGTCGGGGCGCTTCACCGGCACGCCGGGGATGCACCGCGCGGCGCGCTATCTGGCCGGCGTCTTCCGCCAGATCGGCCTGGAGCCGGCGGGCGACGACGGCTACCTGCAGCGCATGCCGCTGGCGTGGCGCTCCGCCGGCGGGACGCGCGTTCCGCGGCTGCTGGCGTCGTGGGCGGACACGACCGGCGTGGCCGCAGGCGATCGCGGCGTCGGCGTGAACGTGGTCGGCATCCTGCGCGGCAGCGACCCCGAGCTGCGCAACCAGGTGGTGCTGGTGGACGCGCACTACGACCACATCGGCACCGCGCGCCTCGGCGCCGGCTGCCGCGCGATGGGCGCGGACACCATCTGCAACGGCGCCGACGACGACGCGTCCGGGGTGGTGACCGTGCTGGAGATCGCCCGCGAGCTCAAGCGCGGCCCGGCGCCGCAGCGCACCGTCGTCTTCCTGCTCACCACGGGCGAGGAGGTGGGGCTGCTGGGGACGAGCTGGTACATCCAGCATCCCGTGGTCCCGCTGGAGCGGACGGTCGCGAACCTGGAGATCGAGATGATCGGCCGCCCCGACCCGCAGGCCGGTGGCGCGGGGAAGGCGTGGCTGACCGGATACGAGCGCTCGACGATGGGCGACATGCTCGCCTCCGCGGGGATCCCCATCGTGGCCGACCCGCGGCCCGACCAGCAGTTCTTCGAGCGCAGCGACAACATCGCCTTCGCGCGGCGCGGAATCCCGGCGCATACCCTCTCCACCTTCAACCTCCACGACGACTACCACACCGCCGCCGACGACGCGACACGCATCGACTTCGCGCACATGACCGAGGTGATCCGCGCCGCCGCGCGGGCGACACGGATGCTCGCGGACGGCCCCGCGCCGGTGTGGAAGCCCGGCGGCCAACCGCCGGCGCGCCCGTGAGCGTCCCCTTCGACGCGATGCACGGCGCCGCTCCCGATCCGCCGCCGGTGATCGAAATCGCCGGCCTCTCCAAGCACTACGGCGACCGGGTGGCCGTGGACGGGCTCACCTTCTCCGTGCCGCCGGGCGAGATCGTGGGCCTCGTGGGCCCCAACGGCGCGGGGAAGACCACCACGCTGCGAGCCATCGCCGGCATCCACCCGCCCAGCGCGGGAACGGTGCGCGTGGCCGGCTTCGACGTGGTCCGCCAGCCGGTGGAGGCGCGGCGGCGGCTGGCGATGGTGCCCGACGAGCCCGCGCTCTTCGCGTCGCTGACGGTGTGGGAGCACCTGGAGTTCACCGCGCGCATCTACGGCGTGCGCGAGTGGCAGGGGCCCGGCGCCGCGCTGCTGGACGAGCTGGAGCTGGCCGACCGCCGCGGCTCGCTGGCCGACGAGCTGTCGCGGGGGATGCGGCAGAAGGTGGCCGTGGCCTGCGCGCTCCTGCACGAACCCGCCGCGCTCCTCTTCGACGAGCCGCTGACGGGGCTGGACCCGCGGGGGATCCGCACGCTCTACGACGCCATCCGACGGCGCGCGGCGGCGGGCGCGGCGGTGCTCCTCTCGAGCCACCTGCTGGGGCAGATCGAGGGGCTGTGCACCGGCTTCGCGGTGATGCGGCAGGGGCGCCTCCTCTTCGCCGGGCGGCGCGAGGAGATGCGCGAGCGGTACGCGGACGTGGGCGGCTCGCTCGAGGAGGTGTTCTTCCACCTCACCGAGGGCCCGGCCGCCGCGCCCGCGGAGACGGCGGCGCGGTGAACCCCGGGCTGCGGCTGCTGGCGCTGCGCCTGGCGCGCGGCCGCCTCCGCCGCATCGGGCGGCGGATGAAGACGGTGCGCGGCGCGCTCGGCGTGGGCGCGACCGTGCTCTTCCTCCTCGGCTTTGCGGCGCTGCAGCTCTGGCGGGCGATCGACCCCGAGATGCGCGGCGGCACCCCGTCGCCCGGGTCGCTGCGGACCTTCGTTCCCGCGATCGTGACGGTGCTGACCGTGATCGCCGCGGTCAGCGAGCGCGGCCTCTACTTCACGCCGCCGGAGATCGCCTTCCTCTTTCCAGCACCCGTCGGCCGGCGAGAGCTCCTCCTCTACAACCTGGTGACGCGCCTGGGCGTGCAGGTGCTCTCCGGCCTCTGGGTGTCCGTCTACACCGTCCTTTACGCGCCGCTGCCGCTGGCCGGGTTCGCGGCGGTGATGCTGGCGTTCGTGTTCATGTACGTGGCCGCGCAGGCGCTGGCCCTCGGCGCCACGGCCGCGGAGGCGTACCTGTCGCCCGTGGCGCGGCGGCTGGCGCGTACGGCGCTGATCGCGGGCATCGTCCTCGTCGTCGCCTCCGCGGCGATGGGCGCGGCGCCAGGGGCGACGGGAGAGAGATTCCGCGCGGTGCTCGACTCGCCCGTGGTGCGCGTAGCGTCGATCGCCGCGCGGCCATTGGGCGAGCTGTTCGCGGCGGAGACGGCGGGCGCGGCGGTGATGTGGGGGCTCGCGTCGGCGGCGATCGTGGGGATCGCGGTGACGCTCGTGCTCTCGTTCGACGTGGCGTACACGGAGCGTTCGCTGGCGGTGGGACGGCGCGTGCAGCAGCGCCTGAGCCGGATGCTCTCCACGCGCGGGGACGGGGAGGGGAGCGACGCGCCGCCGCCGCGCTTCCGCCCGCGCGCGCCGCGGCTGCCGCTCCCCGGGCGCGCGGGGCCGCTCGCGTGGCGCCAGCTGACCGAGCTGCTGCGGACGCCGCGGGCCATGCTGTCGCCGCTGGTGTTCGGCGCGGTGTGGCTGGTGGCGATGTTCGGGGGGATCCGCGCGTCGGGCGGGGGATCGGAAGCGATGCAGTCGTCCGTCCTGGCCACGGCGCTGCTGATGCCGGTGATCTTCGGCAACCCGCTGCCCTTCGACTTCCGCCGCGACCTGGACCGCATCGCCTTCCTGCGCTCGCTGCCGCTACGGCCCTTTGCCGTCGCCGTGGGACAGGTATTTCCGGCGGCGGTCTGCTTCGCGCTGTTCGAGGTGCTGGTGCTGGTCGGCGCGGCGGCGCTCACCGGCGCGGTGCCGGCGGGGTGGATCGTGGCCGCGGCGGTGCTGACGCTTCCCATCGCCTGGTGCACGGCGGCGCTGGAGAACCTGCTCTTCCTGTGGATGCCGTACCGCGTGGGCCCCGACGGCCGCGCCGGCGCGCAGTTCCTGGGCAAGGCGCTGCTGCTGATGCTGATGAAGATGGTGGCGCTGGCGGTCCTCGCCACGGCGGGGATCGGCACGTGGTGGGGGCTGCGCCTCGCCGGCGCGTCCGCGCCTGTCGCCATCGTCGCCGCCGCGGTGGCGATGGCGGTCCCCTGCGCGCCGCTGACATGGCTGGTCGGCCGCACCTTCGCCCGCTTCGACCTCACGCGCGCCGCGGCGGCGCCGTAGCGCGGACCTGACTCGGAAGAAGAAGGCTCTCACAGAGGGCACAGGGAACACAGAGGAGTTCGTTGCTGTTCTCCGTGACCTCTGTGCCCTCTGTGAGAGAACTCCAGGATCGCCTGATCTTCGACGGAGGTGGAGATGACGGAGCTATCGACGGGGAAGTGCGAGCCGTGCCGCAAGGGCGCGCCCACGGTGACCGACGCCGAGGCGGCGGAGCTGATCGCGCAGCTGCCGGACTGGGGGATCGTGGACCGCGAGGGGATCAAGCGGCTGGAACGCGTGATCGCCTTCCCCGACTTCGCGTCGGCGCTGGCGTTCACCAACCGCGTCGGGGAGATCGCGGAGGAGGAGGGGCATCACCCCGCGCTGCTGACCGAGTGGGGCCGCGTGACGGTGACCTGGTGGACGCACAAGATCCGCGGCCTGCATCGCAACGACTTCATCATGGCCGCGAAGACGGACGAGGCGCTGCGCCACATGGAGGAGACGCGCCGGGAATAGAATCCATCTCCACGAAACTCGGCAGGGTCAGCGGAGAAACCGGCTGCGGTTCTCTGCTGACCCTGCTGACTCTGCGTGAGACCTGCCGTTTCTGACGGCTTCCTCAATCCCTCACGGTGACGTTCTGGTCGAGCACCGTCACGGTGCTCCCGGAGGTGCCGTCGGTCAGGATCAGGTGATAGGTGCCGCCGGACGGAACCGCCATCCGCGCGAAGTAGGTGAACCAGCGCGTGCCGCCGGTGCAGGCGCCCGTGGAGCCGCGGTTGATGGAGATCCGCAGGTCGTTGCCGGAGCGGTTGCCGTTGATGCGCACGCCCTGGTCCGCGCACGGCGTGTTGGCGTCGCCACGGACCACCACCAGCCCCGAGGTGTCGGTGTTGATGGTGGCGGGCGCGGGCGGCGTGGGCGCCGCGTCCAGCGGGGTGGCCGAGAACGAGAACTGGAAGGCGTCGCTGTCGGTGATGCTGCAGGCGGCGGCCGCCACCAGGCAGCCGAGCGCGAGGATGAGCTTCTTCACGGAATCGCTCCGGATCGCATGGGCGGAGTCGCACGGCGGTGGATTTCGCCGCGAGTACACCCGGGGGCAAGAGGAGTGCCCGGCCGCGAGCCACGGCCGGGCACGTGAATCTAAGGCACAGAACGCCTAACGCACGCCCACCGAGACACCCACGTGGAAGGTCAGCAGGTTGGTCTCGCTCTCCACCGGGTGCAGGGTGATGGAGCCGTCGGGGTTGTCGGTGATGTCGCCGTGGCGCAGGTACCGCGCGACGCCGTTGTGGCGGTAGGTCAGCCCCAGGTCGACGGAGACCGGGTTGCTGCGTCGGCTGACGGGGATGTACAGCCCCGCCCCGCCGCCGTACGCGAACGACGCGTCGTCGAAGTTCGTGGTGCTGGCGAAGCTCTCGCCGCTCGAGGTGCCGGCCACGCGCGACTCGGTGAAGATGTAGCTCACCCCCGCGTAGCCGTTCGCATACGGCCGCAGCGCGCCGGTGGGCAGCCCGATCTGCGGCCCCACGCCCACGAAGGCGATGTTGTTGTCGGTGACCAGGTCCACGCTCACCCGCCCGCCGATGGTGGGGCTCAGCAGCACCCGCTGCCGCTCGTGCCCGTAGTTCACCAGCCCGGCGTCGGCGCGCAGCCCCAGCCACCCGCCCTGGTCCAGCCGCAGCAGGTAGTGGATGCTGCCGCCCCATCCCTCGTCGATGAAGTTGCTGAACTCGCCCTGCGGCTGCGCGAAGGTCAGCTCGCCGCCCAGGTAGCTGCGCGGCAGGCCCAGCTCGCGGTAGTCGCGCTCGTCGTCGCGGTCGTGGTGGTGATGTCGGTGCTGCGCCGCCAGCGGGCGCGTAACCAGCGCCGCCGCGGCGGCAACCAAGAGGAGGTTCCGGATGCGCATGATCGGCCTCGTGTCGTTCGGTGTGGCGTCGCGGGCCCGGGGACGGCCCGCTCTGGAGGATGATTGCGAGCAACCGCGGTGCCTCGCGCGTACCGGATTGCATGCGATTGCGCCGCATCCACTTAGCTTGCGGACGGCGGAAGGGCGGGGGGATGGAGATGACCGCGCGGGAGGACACTTCGCCGTCCGTTCCAAGGATGCGGCGGGACGGCCGGCGGCGGTAGATTGAGGAAGATCTGATTCGGCCCGCGGAGATCAGCGGGCGTCACGCGAATGGAGGATGGCGATGGCGGTGGAGATCAGCGGCACCTACACGGGCAACCTGAAGATGGAGCTGACGCACGGGCCCTCGGGCACGCCGCTGGTGACGGCGGCGCCGCGCGACAACATGGGCGACGGCAGCTCGTTCTCACCCACCGACCTGCTGGCGGCGTCGCTGGGGTCGTGCATGGTGACGACCATGGCCATCGTCGCGCGCCGCGAGGGCATCCCCTTCGAGCGCGCGGACTTCGTGCTGCAGAAGCACATGACGCCGCAGCCGCCGCGCCGCGTAGACGCCATCCCCGTCACCATCCGCCTTCCCGCCTCGCTCACCCCCGAGCAGCGCGCGAAGCTGGAGGAGGCCGCGCGCACCTGCCCGGTGCACCGCAGCCTCCTCCCCGAGATCCGCCGCGAGGTCGAGTTCGTCTACGAGTAGAGCCGTCTACGCGTGGAGGCCCGCCCGACGTCATCCTGAGGCCGGCCAGGCCGTAATCGGCGTCGGCACAAGAGCTTGCAGGCCGAAGGATCTATCGCCGCGCCGGCACGGGATTCTGCGAAGCGGCGCCGAATCTCCCGCCGGCACCGGTCACGCCGCGCTGGCGCCCGCCATCTGCGCGATCGCCAGCGCGGCGATCCGCTGCTGGGCTTTCGGCAGCGCGTACCTCACCACCTCGTCCGGCGCCGCCCAGGCGAACCCGTCGTAGCGCAGCGGCGCCGGCTCGCCGCCGGTCCACGCGCAGCGCACGGCGTGATACGTCGCGCGCACGTGCGTGAAGACGTGGTCCACCGTCCCGATCTCCTCCCTCGCGGCGACGGCGATCCCCAACCCCTCGCGCGCGGCGCGCCCCGCGGCATCCGCCACCGTCTCCCCGCGATGGCGGACGACGTGGGGGAACGCCCACATCCCACCCAGCCGCACGTCCACGGGGCGGCGGACGAGCAGGAGCCTCCCCTCGTGCTCGACGACGGCGACGGCGGTGTCCTCGTGCGGCAGCGGCTTCGCCTTCTTCGGCGCGGGCCGCTGCTCCTGCGTCCCCCGCATCCGCGCGAGGCAGAGGCTGGCTACGGGGCACGTGCCGCACGCCGGCTTGCGCGGGGTGCAGACGGTGGCGCCCAGCTCCATCAGCGCCTGGTTCAGATCCCCGGGTGCGTCACCGAGCGAAACCATCTCCGCCGCCATCCCCCAAAGCTCCGCGTCCGTGGGCTCGGCGAGGTCCATCCACCGCGCGAACACGCGGCGCACGTTGCCGTCGACGACCGGCTCCGCCCGGCCGAACGCGATCGACGTCACCGCGCCCGCCGTGTACCGCCCGACGCCCGAAAGCGCGCGGAAGGTCGCCGGATCGCCGGGGACCTCGCCGCCGTGCCGGGCGACGACCTCCTGCACCGCGCGGTGGAAGTTGCGGGCGCGCGAGTAGTAGCCGAGGCCCTCCCACTGCTTCAGCACGTCGTCGAGCGGCGCGCCGGCCAGCGCCCGGAGCGTGGGGAAGCGCTCCAGCCACCGCGCGTAGTAGCGCAGCACCGTCTCCACGCGCGTCTGCTGCAGCATCACCTCCGACAGCCACACGTGGTATGGGTCCGGCGCCTCCCCGACACCCGCGCGCCACGGCAGGTCGCGGCGGTGCGCGCGGTACCACGCCAGCAGCCGCGCACGCAGCTCGGCGAGGGCTTCACCGGCAGAGAGATCGTGCTCGGCAGAGGGGGTCGTGCCGCTCTTTTGTGGAATCGAACGAGTCAAGAGAATGCGGATGCCGTTTGCTGCCTGAGATCACGCGTCGCGACGCAGTCGTTCGGTGATCTTCGCGTCCACCGCCGCGAGCGTAGCCGGATCGATCGTGACGTCGGTGAGCTCGATTTGCTTCCCGAGCCACGTCAGCGGGTTCCGGCTCTTCTTCCATTCCTCCGTAAGAGAGATGACGGCAGCGGTTTCCAACAGGGGTACGGAGAGGGGAAGCGAGTCGAACCACGGTTTGCGTTCGGGAAGCACATCCCATTCGGTGACTTCGAGCTCCTCGATTCCCCCTGCCGTGGCAACGAGACGATCGACCACCGGCACGACCACCTGGAATCTGCGCTGGCGGCTGTAGCCGTGCGAGGTGAGCACGACCCCGAACCGGAAGCCGGCCTCATGATCCACGACGCGCGCCAGGCGTCCACGTACGCTTCCATCACCCGGCTCGGCGATTCCCTCCCCGATGCCCACCGCCTGAAGCACGCTGCCGCGAACCGAGCGCACATGATCGGTGCAGGAAAACTGCGATGTCTTCAACAGCCCGGCGAGCTGAGGGACGAGCCGGCTGGTGATCACATAGCTGGCATGGTCCCTCGGCTGCGACCTGTCCTGGAGCACGTAGCCCGCGCAGCCGTACACGGTCAGCTCGGTCGCCTTCGTGCTCATGTGGGCCAGCGTTCCCAACACGTGCGGATCCGCAGTGGGATCGCAGCGATTCACCAGGAAATGAGGCCGGTTCTTCAGGTCGTCGCCAGGGCGCTCCACTCCGGGGATGAAGAAGATGTGCCCGGCCGGACGCGTCTGCATTTCCGAGAAGATGCTTCCGGGTCGCATGTGGCCTCCCCGATCTGGAAATGAAAACGGCCGGGATCGAGATGATCCCGGCCATGTCGATATCGAGCTCGTCGCGCAGCTATCGCTTGCGCCTTGGCCGGTTCGCATGGTACGCACGCAGATGCGCGAACGCCTCCTTCTGCGCGGCGTAGAAGGCCTGAATCTCCTCCGGCGAAACCTCGGTTTCCTGTTCCGCCGTCACAGCCATTTTCCCAGCCACGGGATCGGAGGATGGCGGAGACATGGGCGGGGATTCGATCGGCTTCATCGATACTCCAGAATGCTCGTGGTACACAGAATGAACATAATACCACCTCTCGTGGCTGGTCAACCGGCAGCGGAGACGGCTACCGCGCGTTGGCCAGCTCCGGCACGCGCCACGCGGCGAACAGCAGGATCGCGGCGAGCAGCACGGCGCCCATCTGCAGCTCGCCGGGGGCGCCGATCCACTTCGACACCGCGCCGGCCTGCAGCGCACCCAGCGGCGCCGTCCCCACGAACATGAAGATGTACACCGACATCACCCGGCCGCGCAGGCGGTTGGGCACGATGGACTGCAGCAACGCGTTCGCGTTGGCGTTGTTCAGGATCATCGTGAACCCCACGAACGCCAGCAGCGCCAGCGACAGCGCGAACGAGCGGGAGAGCGAGAACGCGAAGATCGCCGCGCAGAAGCTGAGCGATCCACCCAGCATCACCCGCCCGCGGCGGAAGCGGTCGCCGATGGCGGCCAGCACCAGCCCGCCGACCAGCGCGCCCGC
Organism: Longimicrobium sp.; assembly: GCA_036377595.1. NCBI lineage: Bacteria > Pseudomonadati > Gemmatimonadota > Longimicrobiia > Longimicrobiales > Longimicrobiaceae > Longimicrobium > Longimicrobium sp. The sequence continues at coordinate 96,192 of DASUYB010000105.1, forward strand.
TCCGGTGGCCGCCAGCAGCGCGCCGAGGCCCTTCGCCCCCACGTGCAGGATGTCGCGCGCGAACACGGGCATCAGCATCACGTACGGGAAGCCGAGCACCGACATCGCCGCGATCAGCCACACTAGCGTGCGGATCACCCGCACCGAGCGGATGTAGGCCAGGCCCTCGCGGATCGTCTCCAGCGTGCCCTCGCGGCGCTCCGGCGCGCGGAACGCGGGAAGGCGGATCGCCATCAGCCCGGCGATCACGAACACGTACGACGCGGCGTTCGCGTAGAAGCACGCCGCCGTCCCCGCGATCCCGATCACCCACCCCGCGATGGCCGGGCCCATGATCCGCGTGGCGTTGAACTGCGCCGAGGTCAGCGCGATCGCGTTCGGCAGGTCCTCCCTCCCCACCAGGTCCACGAAGAACGACTGGCGCGTGGGCACCTCGAAGGCGTTCGCCGTCCCCAGCGCGAACGAGATCGCCAGCAGGGCGGGATAGGTGATCCACTCCGTCGAGGTGAGGACGCCCAGCAGCAGCGCCAGGATGCCCGCGATCGCGTTGGCCCAGACGATGATGCGGCGCTTGTCGGCGCGGTCGGCCACGGCGCCGGCGTAGAGCGAGAACAGGAAGGTGGGAAGCGAGCCGACGGCGGTGACCACGCCCAGCAGCAGCTCGGAGTTGGTCAGGTTCAGCACCAGCCACCCCTGCGCCGTGGACTGCATCCACGTGCCGACCAGGGACAGGAACTGCCCGGCGTAGAAGAGCTGGAAGTTGCGGTGCCGCAGCGCCGCGAACGCGCCCGCACGCACCGGCGCCTCGGCCGGCTCCGCGGGCGCGTCGGGAAGCGCCACGGGCGGCGACCTCTCGGGGCCACCGTCCGCAAGGAGATCGAAGTCAGGCAGGGCCGCGTCCGCGCGCCCCTGCTCGTCGTAGTCCGCCAGGATGCCTCACTTCAACACTGCGGGAACGGGGCTTATCTTACCAAGACGAGACCCTTCCGCGCCACCGGAGGCCGCATGCGCTTTACCCGTTACGGCAAGTACACCGGGAACCTGGCCGACGCGCTGAACCTGCAGTCGCTGCTGGACCAGCTGTCGGACTTCCTGCTGCAGAGCGGCTTCGCGGGCGGGCAGATGTACCACCCGTACTGGGGCGAGTTCGGCGACGACGACGACCGCTCGCTCGACTCGCTCAAGGACGCGCTCCTGCACGCGCTGCTGGAGAGCGGGATGCTGACGCCCGAGATGGTGGACCAGCTGCGCGGCGACGCCGAGCCCGACGAGGAGGTGCGCCAGCAGATCGCCGACCTGCTCGACCGGCTGATCGAGCGGATGGTGGAGGAAGGCTACCTCAAGCTCGACGCGCCCCCGCAGATGCCCGGCGCGTACGAGGAGATGGAGCCCGGGCACGGCAAGCTCGACGACGCGCGCGAGGCGGCGCGGCAGGTGGAGTTCAGTCTGACGGGGAAGGGGATCGACTTCCTCGGCTGGCGTACGCTGCGGCACCTCCTCTCCGCGATGGGGAAGAGCAGCTTCGGCTCGCACGAGACGCCGCACCTCGCCACGGGGGTGGAGGTGGAGGCCGCCAGCCGCCCGTACGAGTTCGGCGACGTGATGAACCTCGACATCCCCGCCACCCTCAAGAGCGCGCTGGCGCGCGAGGGGCTGCGGGGGGATGGGACCATCCCGCTGGAGTACGGCGACCTGCACGTGCACCAGGCCGAGTACCGCTCCAGCTGCGCCACGGTACTGCTGCTGGACACCAGCCACAGCATGATCCTGTACGGCGAGGACCGCTTCACGCCGGCCAAGAAGGTGGCGCTGGCGCTCACGCACCTGATCCGCACGCAGTTCCCCGGCGACACGCTGAAGGTGGTGCTCTTCGGCGACGACGCGCACGAGATCCCCATGGGCCAGCTTGCGCACGCGCAGGTAGGTCCGTTCCACACCAACACCGCGGCGGGGCTCAAGCTGGCCCGGCGGCTCCTCCTGGCGCAGAACAAGGACATGCGCCAGATCGTGATGATCACCGACGGAAAGCCGTCGGCCATCACCATGGGCGACGGGCGGATCTACAAGAACTCGATGGGGCTGGACCAGCTGGTGCTGCGCGAGACCTTCCGCGAGGTGGGCGCCTGCCGCAAGAGCGGGATCCTGATCAACACATTCATGCTGGCCCGCGACCCGTACCTGGTGGCGTTCGTCAACCAGGTGTCGGCCATCGCGCGCGGGAAGGCGTACTTCACCAGCACGATGACGCTCGGCCAGTACATCATGCGCGACTTCCTCCGCCGCAAGACGCGCCGCGCGGGGTGAGAGGAGATCGGGATTCGGGCCCCGGCGGATTCATCACCGCCGGGGCTTGTTGCGTTCGGCCTGCATCCGCGCGGCCGCGGGCGGCCCCCTCGCCCCGACCCCCTCTCCCCCGCTGCGCGGGAGCGGGGGAGCACTCCGCGCCTGATTCAGACACTGCACTGAGTTCTCCCCTCCCCTGCGCAGCGGGGGAGGGGCCGGGGGAGGGGGCCACAGCCGGCGGCCACGCGAAGTCCCGCCACCCGCACTGATGCCTGTCCGGCTACCTCTCCCGGTACGGGAGAAGTGGACGGCCTAAGCCGGCCGGAGAGGGCGCGCACCATCCACCGCAACATCCGGGTGGCCGCCTCCGCTCGCGTCGCGTACTCTACGCGCTCGCCCGCGGCATCCCTCCGCGCCCGCTCTCCGCCCGACTCCCGCGCGACGCGATGAACGACGAATCTCCCGAGCACACCCTCGATCCCGCGGACTGGGACGAGTTCCGCGTGCTCGCGCACCGCATGGTCGACGATACCGTCACCCATCTGTCGTCGCTCCACGACCTCCCCGCGTGGAAGCCGATGCCCGACGCGGTGCGCCACTCCTTCCCCGAGCCGCTGCCGGTGGAGGGCGAGGGCGCCGCGGCCGCGTACCGCGACTTCGTGGAGCGCGTGCGCCCGTATCCCAACGGCAACCTGGGCCCGCGCTTCTGGGGATGGGTGCAGGGGAACGGCACCCCGCTGGCCATGATGGCGGAGATGCTGGCCTCCGCGCTCAACCCGCACCTGGCCGGCTTCGACCAGGCGCCCGCGCTGGTCGAGAAGCAGGTGATCGCCTGGCTGGCGGAGCTGATGGGCTTTCCCGCGGACGCGTCGGGCGTGCTCGTGGCCGGCGGCACCATGGCCAACATCCTGGGTCTCGCCGTGGCCCGCCACGCGAAGGCGGGCTTCGACCTGCGCGCCGAGGGGCTGCAGGGCGGCCGCCCGCGCATGACCGTCTACGGCTCGGCGGAGACGCACGGCTGGATCACCCGCGGCGTCGAGCTGCTCGGCCTCGGCCGCGCCTCGTTCCGCGCCATCCCCGTCGACGCGGCCGACCGCGTCGACGTGGACGCGATGCGCGACGCCATCCGCGCGGATCGATCCGCCGGCCATCACCCGTTCTGCGTGATCGGCACGGCCGGGACGGTCAACACCGGCGCCATCGACGATCTCCGCGCCCTCGCCGCGCTCTGCCGCGAGGAGGGGCTGTGGTACCACGTCGACGGTGCGTTCGGCGCGCTGGTCCGCATCTCCCCCGATCTCGCGCCGCTGGTGGCGGGGATGGAGGAGGCGGACTCGCTCGGCTTCGACCTGCACAAGTGGATCTCGCTCCCCTTCGAGGCCGCCTGCGTGCTGGTGCGCGACGCGGAGGTGCACCGCGACGCCTTCTCCCTCACCGCCAGCTATCTCGCGGAGACGGCGCGCGGGGCCATCGCCGGCGGGCTCCCGTTCGCCGAGCTGGGGGTGGACCTCACGCGCAGCTTCAAGGCGCTGAAGGTGTGGATGTCGCTGAAGGCGCACGGCGTGCGCGCGCACGCGCGGCTGATCGAGCAGAACGTCGCCCAGGCGCGCTACCTGGCGGACCTGGTCGAGGCGGACCCGTCGCTCGAGCTGCTGGCGCCGGTCGCGCTGAACGTGGTCTGCTTCCGCTACGCGCCCGCGGGCATGCCCGAGGAGCGATTGAACGCCGTCAACGAGGAGATCCTGCTGCGCGTGCAGGAGGCGGGGATCGCGGTGCCGTCGGGAACGCTGGTGCGCGGCCGCTACGCCATCCGCGTGGCCAACGTGAACCACCGCAGCCGCCGCGCCGACTTCGAGCTCCTCGCGCGCTCCGTCGCCCGCATCGGCCGCGAGGTCGTCTCAGCGGAGACATAACAGATTTTATCTCACGCAGAGTTAGCAGGGTCAGCAGAGAAGCTGCAGCTTTTCTCTGCTGACCCTGCTGACTCTGCGTGAGATAAATCTTCTAAAGACCCAGGCTCAGAGATTCAGCCAGTAGTTGAACTTCACCAGCAGCACGTTGGTGCCGGGCGAGCGGGCGCTGTCGAACAGCCGGCCGAAGTCGCGCCCGAAGCGGAAGCGGCCGCTGGGCTCGAAGTTCTCGCGCCCATGGCTCCACACCACGTAGAACGTCGAGCCGGGGCGGTACTCCCAGCGCAGCACCGTGTTCGTGCGCAGCGCCTTGTAGTTGAAGTCCGGCTGCCCGAATGAGAAATCCGCCGTGCCGTCGCCGTCGCGGTCCACCGAGTAGACGCCATCCTCCAGCGACAGCGCGCTGCCGAACATGCTGAAGCGGTCGTCGAAGTCGTGCGCCTTCGGGTCCGTCACCTCCTTCAGCCCGCCGTACTCGCCCGTGGCCACGAACGGCTGCGCGTAGAAGTCCAGCGTCAGCTTGGGCGTGAACGCGTAGCTCGCGCGCGTGGTCAGCGACACCGAGTGCTGGCGGATGTCGGAGAACACGTAGTGCGGATCGCCCGCGTCGTCGAGCGCCGTGGCCACGTAGATCCACGGGTCGCGCCCCCAGCTCACGCTCGGGCCCGCGGACACGCGCAGCCGCGCGCCGGCGCGCAGCGTCAGGTCCGTTCCCACGCTCCAGTTCTTGCCCACGGTGCTCCACTCGTTGTAGCCGTCGAACCAGATGTCGCCGGAGATGCGCTTGCGGCCGTCGCTGTTGATCCCCGCGTTGTAGTGCGTGTACGCCGGCCCGATGAACGCCGGCCCGCCGCGCAGGATGTCGGTGCGCAGCGCGGGGAACTCGGTGTCGTTTCCCCACCAGGCGCTCCAGTTGTTCTGCAGCGCGAAGAAGCCGTTGGTATTCATCCCCGTGGTCAGCCGCTCGCCCGCGAAGTTGTAGCCGTTCCAGGCGTTGAAGTTCACGTTCCAGTTGCGGAACACCTTCCCCGGCTCGAAGTGGTTCCACCCGATCCATCCCCCCTGCAGGAACCAGTTGGTGCTGCGCTGGAACCCCAGGTCGTTCATCTCCAGCCCCGGCGAGCGCGCGTGCGCGTACAACCCGCCGCGCAGGTGGCCGCCCGCCTCCTTCTCGACCTTCACGTCCGCCAGCCACCCGCCCAGCGAGGTGCGCGTGGGGTCGAACTGCACGTCGCTGGCGTCCGGCCGCTGGAAGTAGTGCCCGGGCGAAAGCTGGATGCGCGAGATGGCGTCCGTGCTCCCCCGCACCAGCGTGCCCAGCACCGACGCCCGCACCTCGTAGTTGCCGCCGCCGAAGCGGTGCCGCCCGTCTACCCCGGCCAGGAACGCGTCGCGAGTCAGGAGAGAGAGCCGCGAATCGCTCCCGTCCAGGTCGCGCGCCGTGGCGGTGACGATGGCGCCCACGGCGCTCTGTCCCCCATGGAAGTCCTGGATCACCCGGCCCACGAAGTAGTTGGTCAGCGGCTCGACGATCGCGCTGCGCTCGCTCCCGCCCGCGTCCATGAAGCGCGTTTCCTCGCGCGCGGTCAGCGCGTTCAGGATGCCGATGGAGAGCCCGCCGGCCGTCTTTCCGCTGATCTTGGCGGCGCCCAGGATGGTGGTGTTCTGCGGCCGCTCCGACCAGTCGGCGGCGGGGTCGGCGGCCTGCGGCGCGCGCCCCAGCCGCCGCGAGTAGAACGGCTGGTCGTTGCCGAAGCCGCCGCTGCGCACCCAGTAGGGGAAGCTCACCCCGAAGCGGAAGATGTCGGACCCCTCGGTGAAGAACGGCCGCCGCTCCGAGAAGAAGGTCTCGAACGCGGTCAGGTTCACCTGGCTGGGGTCGGCCTCCACCTGGCCGAAGTCGGGGTTGATGGTGGCCGTCAGCGTCAGGTTCGAGGTCAGCCCGTACTTGATGTCGGCACCCATCCCGCCCACGGCCTGGTTGCTCGAGTAGAACGGGTCGCCCGGACGGTTGGGCGCGCGCGTCAACCGGCCCAGCGTGTACGGCAGCACCTCGAGGCGGCGTCCGGAGTGGAGGCCGGTGATCCCGCTCACCTCGCCGAACTGCGACACGAAGCCGTTGCGGTCGGGGCGGACCGGCGCCCAGTCGTCGGTCTCGCTGCGCCGCGCGATGTCGCGGATCACCTGGAACCCCCACGTCTGCCCGGCGTCGCCCCCCGCGCGGGAGCTGAAGCGAAGCTGCGACAGGGGGATGCGGTACTCGGCCGACCATCCGGCGCTGTCCACCTTCGTGGCCACCTCCCACACCGCGTCCCACCCCACGTCCTCGTTGTAGTCGTTGGAGTGGAACACGTCCTTCTGCACGCCGGCCGGGTTCGCCGAGAAGCGGAAGGCCGTCCGCTTGTCGTTGTAGCTGTCGATGATCACGTGGATCCACTCGCTCGACACCCCGCCCAGGTCGCGCCGGCCCACCGGCGCCACGATCGAGTCGGGGTGGGGATCGAACGCACGGACCGCCACATAGATGGCCGCATCGTCGTACGCCACCCGCGCCTCGGTGCGCAGCGTGGCGGGCGCACCGGGGTTCGGTCTGCGCTGGATGAAGTCGCCGAGCGGCTGCGCCTGCGTCCACGCCGCGTCGTCCAGCACGCCGTCCAGCTTTGGCGCCTCGCCGGTGATGCGCAGCGCCGTCGCGGGCTTGCGCGCCTCGGCGGCGGCCGTCGCCGTTGTGCGCGCGGCCTGCTGCGACTGCGCGGCCACGATCGCGGGAGTGTAGAGGAGGAGCAGCGCGGGGAGGGCAATTCGGAACCACATGGTCACATCTCCAACGCTGGGGAGTGGACCCGCCCGATCCGCGTCCGCGGAGGGGGCGATAGGGAGGGTGGGCACCACGACTGGTGCGGTTTGGATGCGCGACGCCCGCGCAGGGTTGGAATCCTGGGTGGACGTGGTTGATGATGTTAATTTTCTAGCAGAGAAAGCGCCATTAGGACGACGTTAAATTCTTAGCACCTTCTGGAGCGCCAATTGAGAACCTCTCTCAAGTGCTTGTCAAACCGTTGTTTACGGGAATATTGGTCCAGATGTTGCTCTACTGCTGGCCGAACTCTCAACCGAGGAGGCTCGGATGCAGAACCCCCAGGAACGTCCGCAGGCGCACACTTCGGTGGTCGGTGCATGCACGGTGACGGACTGCCGGTTCAACGAGAACCATGAGTGCCACGCCGGCCAGATCGAGGTGCGCGTGGGCCCCGACGGCGCCCATTGCGCCACCTACACCCCCGAAGCCTCCAACCGCCCGCGCCCGTAACGGCAGCATCGGTTGATCGGGATCAGGGCCCTCGTCCGAGGGCCCTTTCGTTTTGTGGGATGGATCATGGCCCCCGACAAGACGTCATCCTGAGGGAGGCGCCGCCCCACCATCGGCGCCCATACCGAATCCTGGCGCCGACCGAAGGATCTATAACCGCGTCAACACGATAGCCAGTCATCCCGCGCCCGGTTCCCAGTGTCGGACGAAATCGCGTCGATTGCGATCGAGAATCCCAACCTCAACCCTTACGTGAGACTCTCATCTCCATTAGATTCTTTGAGAACCGTTCTCAACAGCATACCTAAATGAGCCTCCAGACCGCGGCGAGCACCTTCCGGCAGATCTCCGAGATCGAGCGGGGCGAGCGCGCCCGACGCGCGGCCACGGGGGCGCTGGCGCTCGCCTGCGTGGAGCGCGCGCGCGCCGGCGAGCTCGACGAGTTCAGCCTCCTCCGCGCCCGCCGCGAGGCCGAGGTGCTGGAGAAGTCGCCCGAGAAGTCGATCCTCCTCCGCCTGCTGATCCTGGCCGAGGCCGCCGAGCTCGACCAGCCGCGCGTGGCCAGGTCGCTCGTCTCGTACGCCTGCGAGTTGGAGCGCACCCGCCGCCTTCCCGAGGCCGATGCGGCGGTCACGCTGGCCTTCGCGCTGGACGGCGCCGGGTCTTCTACCGCACTCCACGCCGCCCGCCTCGCCCGCAAGCTGGGTGACCGCGAGCGGGCGCTGGCGCTGTACTGCGCTGCGCGCGAGCTGGACGGCGGCAGCGGCGCCATCGCGCGCCTGGCACACGTGGGCGAGGCGGTCGTATCGGACGATCCCGTGCGCGCGCTCGGCCGCGCCATCCGCCGCGCGCTGCAGGCGGGCGACGCGGAGGCCGCCGCCGTCGGGCTCGAGGAGCGCGCCGCCGCCCGCCGCAGGGCGGGGGACCGCCGCGGCGCCGCGCGCGACCTGGTGCTGGCCGCCGCACGCTTCGCCGACGCCGTCGACCGCGCGCGCGTGGCCCACGACCTCGCCGGCGTGACCCTGGCGTCCGGCGATGCCGCCGCGGCCGGCGAGGCGCTGCAGCTGGCCCTCGCCTGGGGCGACGCGCCGCAGCAGGACCACGCCCGCACGCGCCTGCACACGCTCGCGCGCGACCTGGGCGACCAGGTGGGGATGCGCCGCTGGCGCTCGTTCAAGCGCCCGCCGCTCGTCTCCATGTCCGCGTACCGCCCGGCGCCCACCGCGCGCTCGCTCGCCCCGCGCCTCCTGCGCTGGCGCGAGTCGCTGGAGATGGCGAACGCGGGCTGACGGACGCCGCCGGCACGATCCTCTTGGCGCGGGAGCGATCCCGCGCTTTTCTTTGTTGCATGCTCTCCATCCAGCCCGCCCTCGGCGACACCGATCTCCCGACTGAGCCCGGCCCACCCGCGCGCCCGCAGTCCTGGCCCGCGTGCGACGCCGACGTCCGCGCGTGGGTCGATGCGACTGTCGACGCGCTGCGCCGCCATCTCGCCCGCGAGCTGACCGGCATCTACCTTCACGGCTCGCTGGCCACCGGCGCCTACCGCCGCCCCAAGAGCGACGTCGACCTGATCGTCATCGTCCGCGAGCATCCGGACGACGATCGGCTCCGCGCGCTCGCCGGCGAGCTGGCCGCGCTGCACGAGCGCCGCCCGAGCACCGGCGAGCTCGAGCTGCGGATCGTCCGTGACGCCGACGTCCGCCCGTTCGCCAGCATGGCGCCCGGCTTCCTCGCCTTCAGCCCCGGCCGCGGCGACTGGATCGGCCGTAACGAGGTGCCGCAACCCGGCCTCCCGAACCTGGAGCTCGCCTCCGTCGCCGCCGCGGCGCGCGAGCGCGGCATCGCGCTGCACGGCCCGCCGCCGCGCGAAGGAATCGCGCCCGTGCCGTGGGCCGCGTACGTCGCGTCGGTGATGGACGACTTCGCGTGGATCGTGGAAGGCGAGCACGTGCTGGTCACCCCGTTCTACGCGGTGCTCAACCTCTGCCGTACGCTCGCGATGCTGACGGAGGGGGAGGGAAGCCTTCTCGTGGACAAGGAAGAGGGCGCGCGGTGGGCGCTCGCGCATCTCCCGCCCGAGCATCACCCCGTCATCTCCCGCGCGCTCGCCGCCTACGTTTCGAGCGACGAGGTCACGGCCGAGCAGCGCCGCACCGCAGGGCTGCGCTGGGACCGCGCGCCGCTCCTCGCGTTCCGAGACTTCGCGGCGGCCGAGGCTGCGCGCCTCGGCTTCTCGTCATATCTCAACCAGGGATAGATCGTGGAGAAACTCTTCTGGTTCATCGGCGCCTCGCTCGGCGGGTGGCTTGGCTGGGTGCTCGGCGAGCGGATGGGGATCATGGCCGCGGTGCTGCTCAGCGCCGTCGGGACGGGCGTTGGCATTTATGCCGCCCATCGTATCATCCGTGACTACTTCTGAAGCTGAGATGCTTGGCCGAGCCAATGATCTTTTTCTTAGAAGCAGTAACGGCGCACGTCCTTGGGGTGCGCCGTTATCCGTAACTTCCCTTGTAAGTCTAGAGCTTACCGCTCAACCTGCACGCCTCGCCAGAACGCGATGTGTCCGGCGATGTTGCTCGCCGCGAGCTTCGGATCTGGATAATACCACGCTGCGTCCTTGTTCTCGCGTCCGTCTACCACTACCGAGTAGTAGCTCGCCGTGCCCTTCCACGGGCAGATGGTGTGCGTCTGGCTCTCCCGCAGGTACTCGCGCTTCACCGCATCTTCAGGGAAGTAGACGTTTCCCTCGACCACCTCGTATTCGTCGCTCTCGGCGATCACCGCGCCATTCCAGCTCGCCTTCGCCATCACGCCTCCGTTCAGGGGTTGCCCACGATCCGCCCGGCCGTCGCCACCGCCGAGTCGAGCGCGGCGTACGGCCGCACCGTTCCCGACGGATCCAGCACGAACGCGCGCTCCGGCATCGGCGCGTCTCCCTGCTGGAGCTGGACGGCTGTCGCAACCAGTGAGCCATCGGGTTGCCCGGCCCAGTCGCGGAGCTCGAAGCCGTCCGGCAGCACCCGGCGCAGCCCGCGGCCGTCGAGCCCCGTCACGTACAGGCTGCGCCGGTCGCGGTCGTCGACGCGGCGGTCGCCGTTCGCGTCCTCCATCGCCGCCTCGTAGACGATCCACCGCAGCGAATCGTCCGACATGCCGTCGCCCGGAAAGCGTACGTGCGCGAGGTACCCGGGCCGGTCGAGCAGCAGCCGCGCGCCATCCCCATCCAGGAATGCGACGTTCACCGCCGGGGCCTCCGCCGCGCGCGTGCTCGACGACGTGTTGCGGTAGGTGTATCCCGTTCCCCGCCGGATCACGACGATGCGCGTCGCCGACCCGCGGACCGGCTGCGGCGGATCGTAGCGCAGCGGCGCGCGCTCGTCCTTCGCCTCCGTCCGCGATGCCGGAGCGGAGTCCGCCTTCCCGCCGCCCATCCCGGCAAGCCCGGCGACGAGCGCGAAGACACCGCCGGTCACGAGCATCGCCAGGAGAACGACGCCGTTGATCAGCCACACCCAGCGCAGCCATCGGTCGACGCGCGGCGTCATCTCAGGCATTCGGAGTACCGTTGCGGCTCGGGAGAGGAGAATCGATGGGGAAGGGGATTACAACCCGCTCGGGTGGTCGATGAACGTCCACTCGAAGCCGAACTTTTCCGCCAGGTGCGCCGCCAGCGCGCGCACGCCCCACGTCTCGGTGGCGTAGTGCCCGCCCAGGAGCAGGTTGATCCCCCCCTCCTCGGCGTCGAAGAAATTGTGGTGCCGCGCCTCGCCGGTCAGGAACGCGTCCAGCCCGGCGTCCGCCGCGGCCGCGATCTCGTCCGCCCCGCCGCCGGTGATCACCCCCGCGCGGCGGATCCGCTCCGGGCCACCGGGCACCAGCTTCACCGGCCCGCCCAGCGCGCGTTCCGCCCGCTCGCGCAACTCGTCGCGGGTGACGTCCAGCTCGCCCCACACGCCCACCGGCGTCCCCTTGTACTCGCCGAACGTGCCGCGCGGCTCGATCCCCAGCTCGCGCGCCAGCACGGCGTTGTTGCCGACCTCCGGGTGCACGTCCAGCGGCAGGTGCGCCGCGTATACCGCCAGCTCCGCGTCCAGGATCGCCTTCAGCCGCCGGTAGCGCCGACCCGTCACCGGCCGGTTTCCGTCCCAGAACAGCCCGTGGTGCACCAGCAGCAGGTCCGCGCCCCACGCCACCGCCGCGTCGATCGACGCCTGCGCCGCGTCTACCGCGCACGCCACCCGCCCGATCTCCCGCGGCGAATCCACCTGCAGCCCGTTCAGCGCGCCGCTCCAGTCCGGCACCTCGCGGACGCGCAGGTAGGTGTCGAGATAGTCCGTAAGCTCGTCCAGTCGCATGCGGCGCTTGAGGTATGGGTGCTTCCCACAAACAGGTGGAAAACTCGGGTGGAAAACCCGCCCCGGCACCTGCGGAAAACGCCCAACCCGCTGCTACGTCACGAGTTGGGCGATCCGGGCGTCGATGTGGAAAACTACGACCACGATTGTGGACTATCCGTACCCGTGGCGGCGGGAAGGGCGCGCTGCGCGGCCTGCTCGTCGCCCAGCATCTGCACCTGCCCGTTGAAGCGGCACCCCTCCTCCAGCACCAGGTGCTGCGCCCGCGCGGAGATCTGCCCCTCGATGCGCGCCGTGGCCTGCAGCTCCAGCCGGCTCTCGGCCACCACGGTGCCCTGCACGTGCCCGCCGATCACCGCGTCCTGCGTCAGCACGTCGCCCACCACCTCGCCTTCCTTGCCGATCACCACCGCCTTCCCGGCGCGGATCGTTCCCTCGATGCGCCCCTCCACCCGCACCGTCCCCTCCGTCACCAGGTCGCCGGTGATGCGCATCCCCGCGCCGATGATCGACATCGAGGCCTCGTTGGCCACGGCCCGCAGCACCGGGCTCCCCTTGTCTCGCGCCACGTCGTCTTTCCCTCGAAAGATCCCCATCTCGCTCTCCACAGGCGTTCCCGGACTGCAACGGCAACCCCGGGCTTGGGCGTGTCCCCCGCTGCGCGGGGGCCGGGCTGCGCGCGCGGTAGGGCACGATACTACTGTGCCCAACCGCGCCGGGCCACCACCGCGCCGAGCATCCGCGCAGATATCCGGCGACGGAGCGCGCGCGGCGGCGTCCCGGCCCTGCGGGCGCGCATCCCTCACGCGTCGGCGCGGAGGACGGGGTCTACCGCTTCGCCGAGTCGCCCTGCGCCGCGTCCGTCGCCGTGGTATCGGGCGGCGGGGCGGTGGTGTCGCCTCGGGTGGTGCCGCCGGCGGCGCGCGTCTGCGCGTCGATGCTGTCCAGCGGGGGCAGCTCGCCCTTCAGCATCACCCGGATCTGCTCGTACGTCGCCTGCATCCGCGCCAGCTGCCGGGCGAGCCGCTCGCGCTCCTGCCGCTCCTTCTGCAGCTCCCTCACCTGTCGCTCCAGGAACGGCACCCGCGCCGCCTGCGCGCCCACCCAGATATAGCTGGCCGCCATCACGAAGATCAGCGCCGCCACCACCATCGCGGCGATCACCGCCATCCGCAGCCGGCGGTACGAGATCTCGTACGAGCGCGTGCTCAGGTCGCCCGACCCGCCGTGGGGGACGACGACGAACGTCATCCGCCGCTCGTCACGCGCCATCATTACCCCGCGGGTGGTGAGAGGCGGACGCACCCCCGGCCATCATCTCCGTCTCCGCCGGCCGGATCACGCCCGCTCGGCCTCGGTGCCCAGGATCAGCTCCAGCACCCGGTCGAAGTCGTCGGCGTTGTAGAAGGGGATCTCGATACGCCCGCTCTTCCCGCTCGCCACCCGGATCCGCACGGGCGTGCCGAGCGCGCGCTGCAGCTCCGCCTCCAGGTGCCGCACGTGCGGGTCGTCCATCGCCTCGCGCACCCCGGCCATCGTCGACCGCGGCGAGGCGGCCGGGGCCCCGGGCCGCAGCTGCCGGACGCGCTCCTCCACCGTGCGCACCGACATCCCCGCGTCCGCGGCCTGCCGCGCGAGCTCGGCCATCTCCCGCTCGCTCTCCAGCCCCAGCAGCGCGCGCGCGTGCCCCATCGACAGCTCGCCCTCGTTCACCATCCGCTGCACGGTGGCGGGGAGCGACAGGAGGCGGAGGAGGTTGGCCACGGTGGAGCGCTCGCGGCCTACGCTGTCGGCCACCTCGGCCTGCGTGTAGCCGAACTCGTCGATCAGCTGCCGGTATCCGGCCGCTTCTTCGAGCGGGGAGAGCCCGGCGCGCTGGACGTTCTCGACGATGGCGAGGACGAGCATCGCGCGGTCGTCGATCTCCCGCACGACGACGGGCACCTGCGGCCAGCCCAGGCGGCGCACGGCCCGCCACCGCCGCTCCCCCGCGATCAGCTCCCACTCCGCGCCGTCCGGCGTCGCGTCCGTCCGCGGGCGGACCACCAGCGGCTGCAGCAGCCCGTTCTTGCGGATCGAGTCTTCGAGCTCCGCCAGCTGCTCGGCGCTGAACTCCCGGCGCGGCTGGAACGGGTTGGGCGCGATCCGGCTCGTGGCCACCTCGCGCACCCCCTCGCCGGTGGCGATGGCCTGCTGCGTCTCGGCCGAGAAGTCGCCGAGGAGCGCGCTCAGCCCCTTCCCCAGGCGGGGCTTGCGGGACGACACGGACTACTCTCCCCCGGCCGCGGCGGCGGGGGCCGCCTCGATCTCCGCCGCGCCGCGGCCGCCCTTCCCCCGCTTCGCGATCACCTCCTTCGCGAGGGAGAGGTAGCTCTTCGCGCCCACGGAAAGGATGTCGTAGAGGACGATCGGCTTCCCGAAGCTCGGCGCCTCGGCGATGCGCACGTTCCGGGGGATGGTGGTCTTGTAGACCTTGGGGCCGAAGTACTCCTTCGCCTCGTCGGCCACCTGGCGCGAGAGGTTGAGGCGCCCGTCGTACATCGTCAGCAGCACCCCCTCGATCTGCAGCGCGGGGTTCAGGTTCTTCTGCACGATGGTGACGGTGTTCAGCAGCTGCGACAGCCCCTCGAGCGCGTAGAACTCGCACTGGATGGGGATCAGCACCGAGTCCGACGCCGCCAGCGTGTTCAGCGTCAGCAGCCCGAGCGACGGCGGGCAGTCGATCAGGATGAAGTCGTAGCGGTCGCGCACCGCCTCGATGGCGCGGCGGAGGATAATCTCGCGCCCCTTGCGGTTCACCAGCTCCACCTCGGCGCCCACCAGGTCGCGCGTGGCGGGCACCACGTCCAGGTAGGGGAAGTGCACCTCGCGGACGATCACGTCCTCGATCGGCGCCTCTTCGATCAGGACGTCGTAGATCGACTTCTCGACCTCGTCCTTGTCGATGCCCAGCCCGCTGGTGGCGTTCCCCTGCGGATCGGTGTCGATGACCAGCGTGCGCTTTTCGGCCACGGCCAGGCATGCGCCCAGGTTGATGGCCGTGGTGGTCTTGCCGACGCCGCCCTTCTGGTTCGCGATGGCGATGATGCGCGACACGCGTCCTCTGCGTTGGGATGGGGAGATGGGGTCCGGGGAATCTACACGGCGGGCCCTACTTCGTCCAGAAAACGAGGCGGGAATGTTCCACGTGGAACATCTGAATGCGCGATCAATCGCTCCCGTCAGGCACCGACGGCCGCGCCACGGCGCTTCCGCACCTCCATCACCAGGTTCTGCAGGTCGCTCGGGCTCACACCCGGGATGCGCCCCGCCTGTGCCAGCGTCGCCGGGCGTACGCGATCCAGCTTCTGACGCGCCTCGTAGCTCAGCGTCGCCAGCGCGGAATAGGGAAGGTCCGCCGGAAGGGCGAAGTCCGCCTGCCGGCGCAGCGTCTCCGCGCGCTCCCGCTCGCGCGCGAGGTAGCCCTCGTACTTGAGTTCCATCTCCGCCGACACGAGCGCCTCCGCGACGGCGGCTTCGTCCTCCCCCTCCACCGGCGCACTGCCCACCGCCTCCGCCAGCGCCTCGGCGGTGACACCGGGGCGCTTGAGAATGGCCGCCAGCCGCGTCGGCTCCCGCAGCGGCTGCGAGTTGGCCGACCGCAGCAGATCGTCGACCTGCGCCGGCGCCGCGTTGGTGCTCCGCAGCCAGCCGTCCAGCCTTGCGGCAAGATCGAGCCGGTGATCGAGCACCGCGCGCTGCTCCTCCGTCAGCAGCCCGCGCTCCGCGGCGATCGGGCCGAGGCGGTGCAGGGCGTTGTCCTGGCGCAGCACCAGCCGGAACTCCGCGCGCGAGGTGAAGAGGCGATACGGCTCGTCCGTCCCCTTCGTCACCAGGTCGTCCACCAGCACGCCGATGAAGGCCTGGTCGCGCTCCAGGAGCAGCGGCTCGCGGCCGAGTGCGTGGAACGCGGCGTTCGCCCCGGCCACGATCCCCTGCCCGGCGGCCTCCTCGTACCCCGTGGTCCCGTTCACCTGGCCGGCGAGGAAGAGCCCGCCCAGCGCCTTGCACTCCAGCGTCGGGCGGAGCTGGTGCGGAGGATAGTAGTCGTACTCGATCGCGTAGCCGACTTTCGTCATCCGCGCGTTCTCCAGCCCCGGGATGGAGTGGAGCATCCGTAGCTGCACGTCCGCGGGGAGCGAGGTGGAGAGGCCGTTCACGTACAGCTCCGTCGTCTCCAGTCCCTCCGGCTCCAGGAATACCTGGTGCCGCGGGGCGTCGGGGAACTTCACGATCTTGTCCTCGATCGACGGGCAGTAGCGCGGCCCGCGCCCCGAGATCTCCCCTCCGTAGAGCGCGGAATCGCTCAGGTGGTCGGTGACGAGGTCGCGCAGCGGCTCCCCGGTCCACGTGATCCAGCACGGCCGCTGGGGGAGAAGGGGTGCACGCTCCCACACAGAGAGGCGATACTCCGGCATCTCCCCCGGCTGCACGTCCGTCCTGGAGAAGTCGACCGAGCGCCCGTCGATCCGGGGCGGCGTGCCCGTCTTGAAGCGCGCGACCTCCAGCCCCAGCACCTCCATCTGCTCGGCGAGGCGAACGGACGGCGGATCCCCCGCGCGGCCGGCGGGCACCCCCGGCGCCCGGCCGACGTGGATGCGGCCGCGCAGGAAGGTGCCGGTGGTAAGGACGACGGCGCGCGCGCGGAACTCGAACCCGTTCTCCGTCCGCACGCCCGCGACGCGGCCGCCCTCCAGGATCAGCGAACCGACCATCCCCTGGAAAAACTCCAGGCCTGCGTACCGCTCCAGCAGCGCCCGAGCGGCGCGGGGATACAGCCCCCGATCGCACTGCGCGCGCGGGGCCCACACGGCGGGGCCCTTGGAGCGGTTCAGCATGCGGAACTGGATGCGCGCGCGGTCCGTGGCGAGACCCATCACCCCGCCGAGCGCATCCACCTCGCGCACGACCGTGCCCTTGGCCACCCCACCGATCGCGGGATTGCAGCTCATCTGGCCGATGGCCTCGAGGTTGGCCGTCACCAGCAGCGTGCGCGCACCCGCACGCGCCGCGGCGGCCGACGCCTCCACGCCGGCATGCCCGCCCCCCACCACGATCACGTCGAACACGCTCGTCATCCGATCGATCCACTCCGAAGTCGCAGGTACAGATCTTCAATATATAACAATGTCAGGCGCGCATCCGAGGCCGTGTACGCTACGAATGTTCCACGTGAAACATTTTCTCCGGTCTTCCCAGATCCCCCGGCGCAGTTCTCCCCGTCGTCGTTCACATGGCCGGTACATGGCACACCCATTGCACCCCCGCGCTTCTCCCATACGGACGGGAACCCTTTCGAGCGGAGGAGGCATAGCCATGTCAGACGGGACTTTCGGCGCCGGGGGCACCGGCGGCGGAGCAGGGGAGACCGGCCGCAGCTCGGGTCTGGGGGATGGCTCGCCCAGCCTGGGGAGCACGGGCAGTGGGACGGGCGGGCTCGGCGCAACGGGCGGCAGCAGCGGACAGGGCGGCACCTCCAGCGGTCTCGGCACCACGGGCACCGGCTCGACCGGTGGCCTGGGCGCGACCGGCGGGAGCGGGCTGGGAGGGAGCACGGGGAGCAGCAGCAGCCTCGGCGGCTCCACCAGCGGTCTCGGCGCGACCGGCACCGGCTCGACGAGTGGCCTGGGCGGCACCGGCGGGAGCACCGGTTCCACGAGCGGACTCGGCACGACGGGAAGCAGCGGCCTCGGGAGCAGCAGCACCGGCCTCGGCGGCGGCAGCGAGTTGGGTGGGAGCACGGCGGGCTCGGCCAACCGGCCGGACTTCGGCGGTTCGACCGGCACGGCCACGGGCACTCCAAGCCGCCTGAGCGGCGCCGGCGGCGGTCTGGCCGACACCCTGGAGGAGCTGCAGGGGCGCGCCGACCAACTCATGGACGAGGCGGCCGACCAGCTGGAGAGCGTGGCCGAGCGCATCGACGGGCTGTCGGAGCGGGTGCCGCAGCGGGGGATCGGCGCGCGCGCCGCGGGGCTGACCTCGGGCGCGGCCGACACGCTGGAGAGCGTCGCGCGCTTCCTGCGCGACAACGACGTGAACACGCTGCAGCGCGACCTGGGCCGCATCGTTTCCGAGCACCCCATCCAGGCGGTGCTGGCCGCGGTGGGCGCCGGCTACATCGTCGGCAAGGTCCTGCGCTAGGGAGGAAATGATGGCGGATCGAGTTCACACCCCGCCGGTGGTCACGGCGGTCTCCGGTGACGGCCGCGCCTCCACGGCCGAGCCGCAGCTCGGCGACCTGTTCCGGCAGCTCGCGCAGGACAGCGCCACGCTCGTCCGCCAGGAGATGGCGCTCGCCAAGGCCGAGCTGCGGGAGAACGTGAAGAGCGTGGCGCGCGACACGGCCAAGATCGCGGTCGGCGCCGTGGTCGCGGCGGTCGGCTCGCTGGTGCTGGTGCTCTTCCTGGTGCTGCTGCTGGGCGACGCGCTGGGCAAGTACTGGCTGGGCGCGCTGATCGTGGGCGTCCTGTTCGTGGCCATCGGGGGCTTCCTCGCCATGGGGGCGATGAAGCGCCTGAAGAAGGATTCCATCACTCCGGACCAGACTCTCCAGACCCTGAAGGAGGACAAGCAATGGCTGCAGAGCGAGATGAAGCAGGTTCGACGGGACCTGGCCTGAGCGGCACCGGGCGCGACCACGCGGGCCTGGAGGCGGGAACCACCCGCTCGATGGCGATGGGTGACGCGCCGGGGAGCGCCGACGTGCACGCGGGGATCGCGTTCAACCCCCAGCAGGACGAGGGCGTGCGCGAGCGCACCGTCAGCCGGGTGAAGGACGCGGCGGGAACGGTGGCCGACACGGCCGCGGGGCTGGGGCACCGCGCCCGCACGCTGGCCGGTGACGTGGCAGAACGCGCCGGCGACGTGGCGTCGCGCGCGAAGGACCGGGTGGGCGCGATGACGGACCGCGCGCAGTCGGCGCTCGAGGAGCGCGGCTGGCTGGAGCGCCTGCGCGAGAACCCGCTTCCGGCGCTGGGGGTGGCGTTCGGGGTCGGCTTCCTGCTGGCGGGCGGCGGGCGCGGCGGCACCCGCGCGGGCCGCGTGCGCGGCGAGCTGCGCAGCGCGCTGGCGGCCGGGCTGTCGGCGGGGCTGGCGCAGGGCGCGCGCGCGTTCCTCCGCAACGCCGGCGCCGAGGACGGGGTGATCAACTCCCTGATGCAGAACATCCCCGGGCTCGGCGGCGAGGCGGAGTACGGCGGCGGCGGGCGCACCACGACCGCGCGGAGCTCGTCGACGAGCGGCCGCACGACGGCGGGGAGCACGAGCGGCTCGTACGGCGGGGGCACGCGCCACCGCGAGCCCAGCCACCGGGAGAACCTCTGACCCGATGGGCGAGGCCGGGTTCCGCGTGACGGGACGGGTACAGGGCGTGGGCTTCCGCTGGTGGGCCCGCGCCCAGGCCGCCGGGCTGGGCCTGGTCGGGACGGTGCGGAACGCGGCCGACGGATCGGTGGAGGTGCAGGCGCGGGGACCCGACCACGCGCTCGCGGAGTTGGAGCGGCTCCTCGCCGAGGGGCCGCCCCACGCCCGCGTGGCGGTGGTGGAGCGGATCCCCGTCACGCTTTCGTCCAGCGCGGCCGGATTCGAGATCGTGCGGTGACTTCCCGAATTTTAACCGAAGAAAACCGGCTTCGCCATTTCGCGCAGGCCGCGTAAACGCGCGTGGGCGAGGGTAGCGGGTGCTCCCCCCATCCCAAAATCGATCCTGAGCGAAAAGAGACCGGGGTTTTTGATCCCCGATCTCCCGAAATCCTGTCGAACTCGGGTCAGTGTCTATTTCCCGACGCAGAAATCTCCGAACACCCGGTCGAGCACGTCATCGACGCTGACGACGCCGATCAGGTCCTCCAGTGCATCGGCGGCGGCGCGGAGGTGTGTGGCGGCGAGCTCCATCGGGACCAGCTCGTCGAGCGCGAGTGTGAAGGATGCGATCTCGTCGCGGGCACGGCGGATGGCACGGGCATGGCGCTCCCGCGTGACCAGCGGCGCCTCGCCGGGATCGCCGAGGATGTGGCCGAAGACGAGACGCAGGAGCACGTCCCGCAACTCGGGAATCCCCGAGCCCTCCGTCGCCGCGACGTGCACGGAGGGGAAGGGATCCGCGTCCGACTCATCCTCGCTCGCGTGCAGATCCACTTTCGTGCGGACGACGACAGTGCGGCCGGGATCACGCTCTGTGAGGAAGGCGCGCTCGTCGTCCTCCAGCGGCCGGCCGGCTTCGATGCAGAAGAGCACCAGCTCGGCCGCGGCCAGGTAGCGCCGTGCGACCTCGATCCCGATCCCCTCTACCCGGTCAACCGTCTCCCGCAGCCCGGCGGTGTCGACGAGGCGGAATGGGTAGCCGTCAAGGGTGACGGCGGCCTCGAGCGCGTCGCGCGTCGTCCCGGGGATCTCGGTGACGATCGCGCGCTCGGTGCCCAGCAGCGCGTTGAAGAGCGACGACTTCCCCGAGTTCGGCCGCCCGGCGAGCACGGTGAGCGCGCCCTCGCGCAGGAGCTCGCCCTCGGGGGCGGTGGCCAGGAGCGCGTCGATCCTCCGCAGCACGTCGTCCACGGCGGCGCGGACGCGCTCGGGTGGGACGGGGGGCTCGTCCTCTTCGGGAAAGTCGATCGAATAGGCGATCAGCGACTCGGCGCCGATCACCGCGCTGCGCAGCTCCTCGATTCGCCGCGAGAGGCCACGCTCCATCTGGTGCACGGCCGCGCGGTGCAGCGCGCGCGACCGCCCGTCGATCAGGTCGGCGACGGCCTCGGCCTGCAGCAGGTCGAGCTTGCCGTTCAGGTACGCCCGCCGCGTGAACTCGCCCGGCTCGGCCGCGCGCGCGCCGGCGGCCAGCAGCGCGTCGAGCACGAGCTGCGGGGTGAGCACGCCGCCGTGGGTGGAGATCTCGACCGTGTCCTCGCCGGTGTAGCTGGCCGGGGCGGGGAAGACGGTCACCAGCCCGCGGTCCAGCACCTCGCCCGTCTCCGGATGCCGCAGCGCGACGAGGCGCTGGATCCGCGGCGCGCTCCCATCGACAGCCGGCGCGATGCGTCGCAGCACGTCGATCGCGCCGGGGCCGGAGACGCGCAGCAGCGCGACGGCGCCGCGCCCGGGCGGCGTCGCGATCGCGGCGATGGTGTCGGCGGGGAGCGGAGAGACGGACATGCGGGGGAGAATGGGGCTGGGCCGCTTCACGAGCAACCGCCGACGGGCGGTTGAAACCGCGGCAACAACGGCCCGAAGTCCGCCTTCGCGGACTCCCCTGACGGGCATCTTCGCGGAACGTCGAGATCTTCATCTCCAAAAAGAACGCCCGCCTCTCGCGCGGAGTGGCGGGCGTGGGTCCATCCTACGACGACACCGTTCTACCGGCGGCGCGGCGCCTCCTTCGCAGGACTGGGCCGCTCCTTCTTCTTTGCCGCGTCCTTGGCCTTCTGCGCTTCCATCGCCACGCGACGCTCCTTCGCGATCAGCACCTGCTGCGGGAGCGAGGCCAGGTTCGAGCTCACGTAGTACAGGTTCAACCCCGACGGCATGAACCAGAAGAAGATGCCCATCATCAGCGGCATCGTGTACATCATCGTCTGCGCCTGCGCGTTCTGCTCCATCCCGCTCAGCTTGGTGCTGATCCACTGCAGCGCGAACATCGACACCACCAGCAGGATCGGCAGCAGGTAGAGCGGGTCGCGCAGCGACAGGTCGGGAAGCCACAGGAACGACGTGCCGCGGAACTCGATCGCCCCCTGGAACACGAAGAACAGGGTGATGAGCACCGGCATGGGGATCAGCATCGGGAGGCAGCCTGACATCATGGAGAAGGGGTTCACCCCCAGCTCCTGGTACATCTTCATCATCTCCTGCTGCTGCCGCTGCGGATCGTTGGCCCAGCGCTGCTGGATCTCCTTCATCCGCGCCTGCATCACCGGCTGCACCGCCATGTTCTTCATCTGCGACCGCATGGCGCGCGCGTTCAGCGGCCAGGTGACCAGCCGCACCAGCACGCCGAAGACGATCAGCACCCACCCGTACGGCAGCGCCAGCGTGTCGTGCATGGCACGCAGCGCCCACAGCACCACCGCGGCGATGGGGCGGACGACCGGGCGCAGCCAGCGGTAGCCGTACGGGTTCACCTCCTCGAGCTGGTTGCCGACGGCCACGAGCCGGTCGTGCTCCAGCGGGCCCAGGTAGGCCCGGTAGGCGAAGGTGCCGTCGGTGCCGACGGGGAGCGAGACGACGCCCAACGCGCGCGGCGACGTGAGCGTCTCGTCCTCCACCCGGTAGCTCTCGTCCCGCTGGTTGGTGGCGACCAGGCGCGTGAACTGGCGCCCCTGCGGGAGGAGCGCCATCAGGAAGTAGCGGTCGCGGATCCCCGCCCAGGCCAGCGGGCCGGGGATGGTGTCCGTCGCCTTCACCTTCTGCAGGTAGTCGCGCTCCACGCGCCGCCCGTTCCACGCGACGAAGGAGAGCTCGCGCGCGGTGCCGTGGTCCTTGGCGTCGTGCGGCGCCAGCCCGGTGCCCAGGCTGGTGACGAGCGTGCCCGCGCCGCCCAGCCCCAGCAGCCTGCCGCTGACGTCGACCACGTAGTCGTTCGGGCGGAAGGTGTAGGTGACCTGGGCGACGGGTACGCCGCCCTGCGTGGCGGTGAAGGTGAGCGCCTTCGGCCCGTCGCCCGCGCGCAGGTCGAGACGATCCGCGCTCGGCTGGAAGTCGGCGGCGCGCAGGTCGAGCGTGCGGCCGGCGGACGTGGCCACGCCGGAGAGCACATCCGCGGCGCCGCGCGGGACCAGCTGCACGTGCTCGCCGCGGTGGACGTACGAGGGGTACTGGAGCAGCTCCGCCCAGGTGAGCGCCGCCCCGCGGGTGGAGAAGCGGTACTCGTACAGCGGCGAGCGCACCGTCACCGTCCGCGCGGGGGCGACGGCAGCCGGTGCTGCCGCGGCCGCCGTCGGCGCGGCGGCAGGTGCCGGCGCGGGACGCGAGGCGGCCGCCGCGCTGTCCGCGCCACGGCCGGCGGGCGGCTGGGTGACCGGGGGAAAGAAGGTCTGCCAGACGATCAGCAGCACCGCCGTGAGCACGAACGCGAGCGCGAGTCGCTTTTCCATCTATCGTCCAGATCCGTTCAGATCTCGTGTATGTCGAACCCGGCCCTCAGGGTACCGGGTCGTAGCCGCCGCGGGCGAACGGCTGGCAGCGCGCCAGCCGCTTGAGCAGCAGCCAGGTGCCCTTGCCGGCGCCGTACTTCTCGATGGCCTCGAGCCCGTACGCCGAGCAGGTGGGATAGAAGCGGCACACCGGCGGCTTCAGCGGGCTGATGGCCCGGCGGTAGAAGCGGATACCGGCGGTCAGGGCGCGCGCGAGCACAGTACCTCCGCAAGCTCGGCCAGCTCCTGGCGCAGCTCGTCGAAACCGGCGGCGTACGCCTCGGGGCGGGCACGAATGAGTACGTCCAGCGCCGCCCCGGAGTTTCTCAGCATGGGCAGGACCACGGTGCGCCCCAGCTCGCGGAGGCGCCGCTTGACGCGGTTGCGCTCCACGATGTCGTGCTTGTGCTTGGGCACCACCACGCCCCACCGGGCAAACGCCACGGGGGAAGGGGAGACGAACGCGTCCAGGTGACGCGTCTTGCTCCTCTTCCCCCGTCTGAACAGCGCCCGGATCTCGGCCGAATGCGTGATCCGCGCCGCCCGCGGCAGCGCGAACCCCCGCCGGGCGGGCCCTTCGGCGTCCACCGGCGTGCGGCCCCGGCCGCGGGTTACTTGCCCGCGATCTTGACCGTCAGCCGGTGACGGCCCTTGCGCCGGCGCGCGTTCAGGACCTCGCGGCCGCCCTTGGTGGCCATACGGGCGCGGAACCCGTGCTTGTTGATCCGCTTGCGGTTGCGCGGACGATAAGAAGGCTTCATCGGTACCCCTTCGGGTGCAGCGCGTAAGTCGTTGGTCCGGGTGCGGCAAAGACAAGTAAGATAGCCATCTTGCGCGCTCCCGTCAACCGAGGGGCCATCAGTCGCGGTCAGGAGGACGAGTGGTTTCGACTTCGTCAACAATATTCGTGGTGTCAGCTTTCTCACCACCCTGCCGGTGGACAGGCGTGACAGACGTCGACGCCTGCCATCTGCATCCTGCTCCCGGTGCCGTGACGAGTATCCAGTTCGGCGGCGTCCTCTCCACACAGGTCTTCTGGTGATACACCCCGGCGGAGCACTCCGGGAAACAAACCATCTATAGTCTCCCTACACTCATGGACGCGGCTGCGCAAGGGGAGCTAAACCGAAGAAAATCCAGCATTCATGCGGGTTCCTTGACTTATCCACACCCCCCGCCTAGGTTGCGCCGTTACCGTTTCCGAAGGCTTCGACGATCCCGCCACAGAGGTCATGGAGCACACCGCAGGGGAGGTCTGGTCGCGCATCCTCGACGCCGCGAAGGCTGCGCTGCCCGAACAGGCGTACCGGACCTGGCTGGCCCCGACCGAGGCGGTTGCGATCTCGCAGGACCTGCTGGTGGTGTCCACTCCCAACCCGTTCGCGGTGGAGTGGGTGGAGAAGCAGTACGCCGCGATGCTCACCGGTCTCGGCGAGTCGCTCTTCGGGCGGCGCTTTACGCTGTCGGTCCAGTTCCAGGCGAACGGCAAGCCGGCCGCCGTCCCACCCACCCCCCTCGAGATCGCGCCCCCGCCCGTGCCCGCCGCCGCGCCCGCGCAGGCCTCCGCACCCCCGTCCGCCGCGCACTCCGCGCCGGGGATGCGCACGGTGCCGCTCAACCCGCGGTACACCTTTCCGCGCTTCGTCATCGGCAACAACAACCAGCTTGCCGCCGCGGCCGCGCACGCCGTGGCCGAGGCGCCGGCGAAGCACTACAACCCGCTGTTCATCTACGGCGGCGTGGGGCTGGGCAAGACGCACCTGATGCACGCCATCGGCCACGCGATGCTCGACCGCGAGCCGGGGAAGCGGGTGATGTACCTGTCGTCGGAGCGCTTCACCAACGAGCTGGTGTCGGCCATCCAGGAGGGCTCGATGGCCGAGTTCCGCCGCCAGTACCGGCAGATCGACCTCCTCCTGGTGGACGACATCCAGTTCCTGGAGGGGAAGGAGCGCACGCAGGAGGAGTTCTTCCACACCTTCAACGCGCTCCACGACGCCCAGCGCCAGATCGTGCTCACCTCCGACCGGCCGCCGAAGGAGATCGGGCTGGAGGACCGGCTGGTCTCGCGCTTCGAGTGGGGGCTGGTGGCCGACATCAAGGCGCCCGACTTCGAGACGCGGATGGCCATCCTGCGCCGCAAGGTGGAGGAAGACGGGCTGGTGATCCGCGACGCCGAGGACGTGCTGACCTTCATCGCCCGCAACCGCACGTCGTCGGTGCGGGAGATCGAGGGCGCGGTGATCAAGCTGCTGGCCTACTCGTCGCTCACCGGCCGGCCGATCGACATCTCCCTTGCCCAGGAAGCCCTGGGCGGCGCGCTGCGGCCGGGCGGCGCCGGCGGAGGAAACGGCGCGGCGGAGATCTCGCCCGAGCGGGTGCGCGACAAGGTGGCCGAGGCGTTCGGCACCACGGCCGAGGCGCTGCAGTCGAAGAAGCGCACCAAGGACCTGACGGTGCCGCGCCAGGTGGCCATGTTCCTGACCCGCGAGCTGTTCGACCTGCCGCTGGTGGAGATCGGCAAGCTGTTCGGCGGGCGCGACCACTCCACCGTGATCCACTCCATCAGCAAGGTGGAGGAAGACATGGCGGCGGACGCGGGGTTCCGGCAGCGTGTGGACACCCTGCGGGCGTCCTTCCGCTGACGTGTTCCGCGCGGCTCCTTGACAGGCGCGGGGGGCGGCGCGTATTTGCGCGCGTCTCCACTCCGGTTGCTTGCACCCCCGCGCCCCGCGTGTCCGGACCGTTACAGGGGTGTGGAAACGGACTGGGGAAAGGGCGTGGAAAGTTTGTGGGTAACCGCCGCGTTCTGTGGGGATGTGGAGTCCGTGGAGAACCGGCGAGTTCCCCACATCTCCCGTCCACAG
The DNA here is from genome assembly GCA_036377595.1 of Longimicrobium sp. Taxonomy (NCBI): domain Bacteria; kingdom Pseudomonadati; phylum Gemmatimonadota; class Longimicrobiia; order Longimicrobiales; family Longimicrobiaceae; genus Longimicrobium; species Longimicrobium sp. Next base: position 122,082 of record DASUYB010000105.1, read on the forward strand.
GTGGGAAAGCCCGCAAATGGTTGCGGGACAGCGGGATGAGGGTTGCGGGAGAGAGCTTTCCACACTTCCACACCCTCTACTACTACGACTGAGATTTGTAACTCTCTCGTCATTAGTAAGTATTCCGGTGGAAAAGGACCGGTCACTCCAGCCTGGGCTGTGGACACCGTATGCGATTCACCATCACGCGTGAGAACCTCCAGCAGGGGCTGGGCGCGGTGGCCGGGAGCATCCCGACGCGCACCACGCTGCCGGTGCTCTCGAACATCCTGATCGAGGCCGAGGACGGCGCGGTGCGGATGAGCGGCACCGACCTCGACACCGCGGTGAGCGTGCGCGTGCCGGCCGACGTGGCCGAGCCGGGCGCCATCACCGCGCCGGCCAAGAAGCTCCAGGAGATCGCCCGCGAGCTCCCGGGGGCCACGGAGATCAGCACGCAGGGCGACTCGATCTTCATCAGCAGCGGACGCAGCCGCTTCAAGCTGAACGGGCTGCCGAGAGACGAGTTCCCCGCCTTCCCCAGGGTGGACTTCACCGAGAGCTGGCGGGTGACGGGGGCCGACCTGCAGCGGCTGATCACCCACGTCTCGTTCGCGGCGTCGACCGAGGAGACGCGGCCGATCCTGAACGGCGTGCTCTGGCAGCTGCACGACGGCGAGATGCGGATGGTGGCCACGAACGGCCATCGCTTGGCGAAGATGACGCTGCCGGTCGAGGCCGGGTCCCCGGTGCCCGCGGCGGACCTGATCGTGCACCCGCGCGCGCTGGCGCAGGTGCAGCGCCTGTTCGCGTCCGACACGCCGGTGGAGGTGGCGCGCTCGGAGAACCACATCGGCTTCCGCAGCCCCGAGGTGCAGGTGTTCACGCGGCTGATCGAGGGGCCGTATCCCAACTACGAGCAGGTTATCCCCAAGGACAACGACAAGACGATGGTGGCGGAGAAGGCGGCGCTGACGGCCGCCGTGCGCCGCATGGCCATCGTCGCCAGCGACCAGACGCACCGGATCCGGCTGTCGCTGGGCGGCGCGTCCCTCAAGTTCAGCGTGGAGAGTCCCGACCTGGGCGCCGCCAACGAGGAGCTGGAGGTGGAGTACGACGGCGATCCGCTGGAGATCGGCTTCAACGCGCAGTACCTCCTCGAGCTGTTGCGCTACATGCCGACGGACGAGGTGCGGATGACCTTCAAGGCGCCCGAGCGCGCGGCCACCATGCAGCCGCTGGGGAACGAAGACACGCCCGACTACCTCTGCCTGGTGATGCCGCTGCGTCTGCTGAGCTGACGGCACGTCACCACGGTGTCCCAAACAAATAAGGTTGGTAACTGAAAAATAAAGTTGGTAACTCAGAAATAGAGTTGGTAACTCGCCGGGGTGACTCCTCGACGAACGGGTCCGCTCCCTTAGTGGGGATGGACCCGTGTCTTTTTGGCTCCACGCTTTGGGTTGGATCACACAATGGCCGAACTATTCCGGTCTTGGACCGAACCAGCTAAGTCCCGGTTCAGGTCCTTCTCGCTACGATTCGAGAGGAGTCGCCCGTGCGACATCTCTCTCCTGGATCTGTGACGAGGCCGGACAGCGGCTATGGACAAGTGGAACTCGGAACTCTGTGGGGCGGATTACAGACCGGCGCTGACGGTTCGGAGCTTCGGCTCCCGCGGCAAATCCATCCGTATCGCCGGCCACACGACCGGTCGCGTCCACCACTTCTTCAGCATGGTGGAGGAATCAGCCTTCCTGCTCTACGACTGGCTTCCCGACGTATCCGATATCCGCGAGCAGTACGCGCTCGAGCTGGACGTCACCCAGGCGATCGCGTTCGAGCTCGGCATCGCCCATATCACCGACCGGAAGAGCGGCAAACCACATCCGGTCACCACTGACCTCGTCCTGAGTCGGCGCGTCGGGAGCGGCGAGGTCACTCAGGTCCGGTCCTGCAAGCGGAGCGGTGATCTGGGCGGGAGCCGCACGCTTCAGAAGCTCGAGATCGAGAGGCAGTACTGGCTGCGGCGCGGGATCGAGTGGAAGCTAGTGACCGAGCGGGATCTCCCGGATCCGCTGATCAGGAATCTCCGATGGCTGCATCCCTTTGTTCAACCGTCCTCTGTGGGCATCGCGTCCGAACACCTCGCCTACCTCATCAAGAACCTACATCGCCGGATCCAGGACCAGCGCGAGAAATCTCTCGCCTACATCTGCACCGAGTGCGACAGGAGCCTCGGGACTGAGCCAGGTGGCCACCTCGCCCTCGCTCGCCACGCGGTGGCGAGCCGGCAGTGGCGTGTCGACCTACACGCCGAGATCGATCCCTCGCGGCCCCTCCTCCTTCGGGACGATACCTCGACGGAGGCATCATGATGACGCTGCTGGTCAACCAGATACTGATGTGCACAGAGTCCGAGCGGGATCCGGTGCGCGTCCTCTGGCTTGAGCCGGCACATCTGGCGGCACGGCGGGTTGCGGTCATTCGGCTGGCCCGCGACGAGAGAATCCCGGAGTGGGAGGATCTGGAGGCACTCACAGCGGCGGTCGACAACGGGGTTTACGTCATCGCCTCCGTCGACACTTTCGCGCCCCGAGCCTCGCTCGAGGAAGACCTCACGGAGGTAGAGCGGCGCGTGCGGGACGCCCGGTACGGGATCATCAGACCGCTCGTCGAGGACCCGGAGCAGAGCATCCTGTACGAGGACCTGCGTGGGCCGCTGATCAAGTCGGCCGCCGAGCAGAGCCACACGAGCAGGAAGAACGTCTACCATCTGCTGGGGCTCTATTGGCGGGGAGGACAGACGCCTAATGCTCTCGTTCCCGCTTACGTCAACTCCGGCAGGTCCGGTTCCCGGATCACCGCCGGCGCCGACACCACCACCAAACGCGGGCGGCCGAGAAAACCGGTTCCCGGCAAGGAGCACATCGTAGGAATCAACGTCAATGAACGCACCCGGAAGCTGCTTCTGCTGGGCGCCAAGGAATTCCATGAGAAAGGCGGGATGCCGCCGAAGGAAGCGTACGACGCGACGATCAAGACCTACTTCGCCTGCGGCTACGAAGTTGCTGCCGATGGAACCCTCGAACCGATCATCCCAGCGGAGGACGACCGGCCGTCCTTCGGCCAGTTCTGTTACCACTACGGCGCCGAGCGGGATAGCCGTCGCGCGCTCATCACGAGAAAGGGCCACAAGCGTTTCCTGCTGGAGAACCGGCCTGTCCTGGGCACCTCGTACCACCTCGGACCGGCACCCGGCGCGCTGTACCAGATCGACTCGACCAGGGCCGACATCTCTCTCCGGAGCTCGCTCCGCGCTTCCAGGAAGATCGGGCGCCCCATCATCTACGTCGTGCGAGACCTGTTCAGCCGGATGATTGTGGGGTTTCACATCGCTCTCGAGGGTCCCAACTGGCTGGGGGTTCGTTCCGCGCTGCAGTCAGCGTTCATGGACAAGGTGGCCTTCTGCGCACGTTTTGGCAGGGTCATCGCGGCGGAGGACTGGCCCTGCTTGAATGTCCTTTGCGACGAAATCCTTGGTGATCGCGGACCAGCCGAGATCCTTAGCAAGAATGCCGATTTCCTGATCAACAGCTTTCGGGTTCGGGTGAGCAACGCTGCCCCGAGCCGGCCGGACTGGAAAGCGGTGATCGAACGGGTCTTCCCGCTCTACCATCACGCGTATTCATGGGAGCCGGGCGCGGTTCATGGCCCTCGCGAACGGGGAGAGCCTGATCACCGTCTCGACGCGGTGCACACCCTCTCCAGCTTTACGCGGCTCTTCCTCGAACTGACCCTCCAGTTCAACAACTGCACCTGGCTGGGCGCCTACGATCCCGACGCCGACGTGCTGCGCGACGAGGTTCCCTTGATTCCCCGGGAGCTGTGGAACTGGGGGATTCATAACCGGCAGGGGGCGCTCCGTCCCGTGAGCGATCCGGAAGCCCTGCGTCGTGCCCTCATGCGCACAGTCGAGGCGAGAATCACGCGGGAGGGCATCTACGTCCCCGACTTGGGCCTTCATTACACGTCACCGACGGCTGAGGCCGAAGATTGGTTCGTTCTGGAACGCGGCCGGAAGCGCATAAAGCTGGAGCTAGGTATGGAAGACCTGGACGTTTCCGAGGCATACCTTCGCCTCGACCGCGGCCGCACCGTGGAGCGTTGCGAGTTGCTGCCGCGCTATGCCCCATTCCGGGGTCGGAGCCGCGATGAGGTCCGTGACGAGCGCGCGTGGGAACGAGTGCTGGCGAGAGATGCCGAGCGTGAGCTCGCGCAGCAGCGAGTGGGACACCTTCACCGCCGGGATGTCATCCGGGAGGAGCAACTCGCGGAAGTCGCCGCCGATCTCGCGGAAACGGGGGATAAGCCCCGGATCGCGACGCGCGCTGAAATGGCGTTGGAGCGGAAGCATGCGCGCGCGGAGCAGGCCACCACCGCAGGCTCGAGCACCGCGAAGCACCGGGTCCCGACCGAGGCGGCCGACGACGAATCGATCGTCCCTGCGGCAAGTGAGCTCGACCTTCTCCGTTCGGTAGGAGAGGACGAATGAGCCATCACCCGCCGCTGCCCCTGGGCACATGGACCGAGGCCGTGTACCGGGACCAGGCGCTCGACGACTATCGCGGGAATCCGCTGATCGAGGCGCTCCCGCCGATTCGCGAGTCGAAGGAGATCGCGGCGAACCTCACCTACAGGCCCGCGTACGACGAGGGCATGCGGAACCTCTCTCCGGCCGAACGCGCGCACGCCACGGAGAAAGTGCTGTCCTTCATCCAGCCGCTCTCGATCCATGTCGATCTCGCGCACCGGATCTCGCGCCTGCTTCGGAACGGTCTCATGGCCCGGAACCCCATTCGCCCGGAGTACCGCCCCAACATGGAGCGCGGGCTCGAGGCGATGCGGGCCCGCCGCTCCATAGCCGGGCCCCGGGCGACCGGGATGGTCGTCGCCGGCCTGAGCGGGGTGGGCAAGACCACGGGGATCGAGGGGGTGCTCGGAATGGATCCCCAGGTCATGCTTCACACGGCGTACGCGGGCCGGCCATTCATCCACACGCAGATCGTCCACCTGATCCTACAGTGCCCCGCGAACAGCTCGGTGCGGGCGCTCTGCATCAACTTCTTCCTCTCCGTCGACAAGCTGCTCGGGACGGACTACGAGCACCGTTACGTACGGTACAAGGCGACGGCCGAGGTCCTGCTGTCGCACATGGCGAGGATCGCGGCAGTACACTCCATCGGCGTCCTGGTGATCGACGAGATCCAGAACCTCGCGAGCGCGCGCAGCGGCGGTGAGCAGGTGATGCTCAATTTCTTCTCCGAGCTGGTGAACACCATCGGCGTGCCAGTCGTGCTGGTCGGCACGCCGAAGGCAGTCGACGTGCTCACCCGCCAGTTCAGGCACGCGCGACGGAGCACCGGCCAAGGCGACATGTTCTGGGACCGCATGAGCGTGGCGGCGCCGGAACACGAGGCGGAGTGGTCGTTCTTCTGCGAGCGGCTGTGGCGCTACCAGTTCACCAAACAAGCGACGCCCCTGACCACCGAGCTCCGGAAAGCGCTGTACGAGGAGAGCCAGGGAATCACGGATGTCGTGGTCAAGCTGTACATGCTCGCGCAGCTGCGCGCGATCCAGACCGGGACCGACAAGATCACGGTCGGGCACATCCGCACGGTTGCCCACGACAGCCTGCGATGCATCAAGCCCGTGCTCGACGCGCTCCGGCGGAATGACCGCGCCTTCCTGGCCAAGGCCGACGACGTCCTGTCTCGCGGGCTGAAAGAGATCGTCCTCGGGGCGAGGCCGCTGCAAGCACCAATCCTGCCGGCGGCGACCCAGCCAGCGGCGGTGCCCCTGGAGGGGCCTGTCATGCCACCCAAGGCGCCACCGAAACCCCGCTCCCGGCGCCGGCGAAACGTTCCCGCCGCGCCGCAGACGCTGGAAGCGATCGTCGCTGCCGGCCGCGCGGCAGGCACGTCCCCGTATGATGCCCTGAAGGCGGCCGGAATCGTCGCGGACGACGCCCCGGCGGCCTGATGCTCCTCTTCCCGACCCTCCAGCCCGAGGAGCTCCTGTACAGCGCCTGCGCGCGCTACGCCGAGCTGTTCCGGTATCCGGGTAGCCGCTGGGTGGCCCGGGACCTGTTCGGAACCCACCAGGCGACAGCGGTCCTGGATCTACCCTTGGGCCTAGACACCTTCGTGTCGCACTTGCCCCAGGACACCTACGACGCGGCGGACCTAGTTCGGCTGCACACCACCTTGCCGTACTACAGCCACTTCGTGGGCGCCGCGAAGCTCGCCGAGATCACCACCCGGATGCGGACCGGCGGCCGCGGCCCCGTTCCCCACACGCTCTTGGGCGTGGGAAGGGGACGGGTGAGCCCGCCCTCGCACCTGCTCTACTGCGCCTCTTGCGCCCGCGAGGACCTGGCCACGGCCGGTGAGCCGTGCTGGCGGCGGGTCCACCAGCTTCCGGGGGTGTACGTCTGTCCCGACCATGGGGAGCCGCTGCTGTCGGGGCCGGTGCGGCGGAAGGACCTCGTCCGCGTCTTCGACTACGACAGCCTGCGCGCCACTCAGGAACGGCCCCCCAGACCCAACCGGTTGCCGGATACCGTACCCGAACGGCTGAGCTGGCTCGCGGATGCCACGCTGCGCCTGCTCCAGATGCCTCCATGCATGCTCACCCCCGAGGAGCTCCGCGAGCGCCACCGCGCCGGGCTACGGCGGATGGGCCTGCTGTCACCGCGGGGGACGCTGAGAACCCACGAGGCCGAGCAGCTGCTCGTTGCACACTGGGGCGATTCGCTGCTCGCGTCGCTGGGCTTGCACCCTGCCTCGGCCGAACGGCGGATCAGCAGCTGGGTGCGTGCGCGTGCGGGGGCAGCGTCGCGGGTGTCGGCGGGGCACCCGCTGCAGCACCTGCTGCTCATAGGGATCTACGGGATCACACCTGAAGAATTCCTGGAGGGTAACCGCTGCACGTCGACGGTGAAGGCAGTGGGATCGGCCAGCGAGTGCGCGAATCCGGCGTGTCCGAACTACCTGCCGAGAATCCGGCGCTCTGCCGCGAGGCGGCTCTACCACCGCACTGGTGCTGCCTGGCACTGCCGGACGTGCGGAGCGCGGTACGAGGAGTTCAGCGGCCACTGCGGGGTGCGGTTCATCGAGACCGGCGACCTGTGGGACGCGGAACTGTGCCGACTCGTGGAACTCGGCACGTCCGTTCGCGAGTTGCAGGCGTGGTGCAGCATGCGGTACGAGTTGGTTCTGTGTCACTGCGCGCGTCTGGGCGTCTGGCGCGATGCGTGGGGGAATCCGGACGACTACAGGCTCGCCGTCCGCCAAGCGCTCGCGGTGACGATGCGGGAGCGCAGGCGAGCGGAGTGGCTGCGTCTGCGTTCGAACTTCCCCGACCCCGGCGTACACGCGCTGCGAGCGCAGGCACGGGCCCTCTGGTCTTGGCTGCGTGCGAACGACAATGCTTGGCTGCTCGCCAACTCGCCGGCGCACGCGAAACGTCCGCCAACCCTCGTGAGCTGGATCGACTGGTCGCAGCGTGACCGCGAGCTGCACCCGCGGGTGGAAGACGCGATAGAAGCACTCCTGGAGCAACACCCGCCAGCCCGGCTGACGGTCGCATCGATTGGGCGCCAAGCCGGCGCACGCACGCTCGTCGTCAGGGAACGGGGGCGTCTGCCACTTACCGCGGCGACCGTGAAGGCCGCGGTCGAGTCGGTGGCCGCGTTCACGCGCCGGCGGATCGAGGTCGCCGCCGAGGACCACGTTCGGGCGGGGATGATCCCGAACTATTCGGATTTCTTAGAAGTTTGTGGGATAGAATGGCGAAACCGGACGACCTACGAGGGCGAGTTGTGGCAGGCACTGCAGCGGATTCATGATGCGTTGGCACCGGCTCGGCAGCACGTCGGATAATTGGGGCATGGAAGACCTGGATGTTCGGAGGCATACCTCCGCCTTGACCGCGGCGGCATCACGGGAGCTGCCATGGCCGGTAGCGCCGCTCAAGTTCGTGCCCGAATCCGTAAGGCGATCGAGAGGAAATCAGTCGGAGGCCCTTCGCCGCGATCGAGGACGCGAATCGTCCCCGAGCCAATCCTCGGCTTCTCGCCAGTTTCCTCGATTACCTCGTCGCGGGTTGCAGAATCGAATGGCGATAGCGCGGGAAGTTCGAATACGTCCTGCTAAATGCAACGCATCAGATTCGCCGCGCTCTACTCGCCCCCCCACGCCGTCGCAGGGCACCGGCGGGGGCGCCGACGGAATTCTGGTCTTGCAGTGCAACAACGTGGCGTACACCTCCGCGCCACTCCATATTTGAAGTGAAGCGATAGCACACACTCAAACCTGTTGCCTGGTATTTGCAATGCATAAATTTCCGTGCATCTGCAAAGGAGTTGACTCCGATGTCAAACGATCCCGTCCAGGTACGTGCACGAATCAAAAAGGCGATTGAGAGGAAGCACGGGCCCATCACGCCCGGGATCCTCCGCCAGGTTGCAGCTAAGGCCCGAATCGCTGAAACCACATTGAGCCGGCTTCTCCGCTACGAGGGGGTGAAGGCAACGAAATCACCCAGGCCGTCTACGATATCGGCCATCGCCTTCGCGCTCGACGTCAGCTCGAATTTCCTGGAGACCGGTGTCAAATCAGTACAGAAGGAGATTCCGTTCGACCTGCAAGCTCGTTACGCCGAGCCTCCGAGTGACGACCCCGTAGACAGCCTGATGAACGTGGTCAGCGGGATTCGCGATCTCCCCAAGGAGACGAAGACGAGAGCCTGCAGAGACGCCGTCGACGCCATCCTCGCAGCCGTTGCACAGGCAGGAGTGATGATGCCGGCGGCGGCGTACCTCTCGATGATGCACCTCGATGCAATGCAGCGCAGGGAACCGACGAAGGCCCGAGCGCTGTAGCCGGTGTCTCCCCGAACATTAACCACGGATCTACTACATATGCCAGGCACATCGACCGCCCGTTCCAAGCGCACCGTCTCAGACTGGGCGGCCCCGCGCGGACGTGGTGCGAGCGCACGCGATATCGGCTCCAGCATCCGCTACCTCGGATCTAAGGCCCGAGTCGCCGGCGAGATCCTGCGGATCGTGGGCCCTCCGCCCAACCCGGGCTCATCCTTCGTGGACGCATTTGCCGGGACCGGCATCGTCGGCCGCGAGGCTGCAATGCAGGGCTGGTCCGTGCGCCTGAACGATCACCTCCTGTGCTCCAGCATCATGGCCGCGGGTGTGCTCGTCTCATCTTCGGAAGCAGCGTTCGATCTCTTCGGCGGGTACGCCGCAGCCGTTCGGATCTTGAACTCCTCCACGCCGGAGCAAGGTTTCCTCTGGCGCGAATACAGCCCTGCTTCCGCAGCCTTCGCCCCGGTCACGCGCACCTACTTCACCGAAGAGAACGCCGCGTTCATCGACGGCGCGAGGAAGTTGATCGCCCGCTGGTCCGCTGCCGGGTTGCTCACCTCGGCCGAGGAGCGGCTGCTCATCGCTGATTTGCTTGCCGCAGCGAGCCGGGTGGCCAACACGGCGGGGACGTTCGGTTGCTTCCTCCGCGAGTGGATGCCAAACGCGCTTCAGCCTGCCAAGTTGGTGACCCGCGATCTACTCTCCCACACGGGGAGAGTCGAGGTCCTCAACACGGATGTTCATAAGGTGCCGATGGGCCCTAGCGACGTGGCGTACTTCGATCCGCCGTACACCAAGCGTCAATACGCCGCGTACTACCACGTACTGGAAACCATCGCCCATGGCGACGAGCCGGTCGTTGACGGCGTGACAGGTCTCCGGCCATGGCGGGCGAAAGCCTCCGACTTCTGCTACCGTTCCCGCGCCCTGACGTCGATAAAGCGGCTGGTGGACGGGTGCTCAGCCCAGAGGATCCTTCTCTCCTACAGCTCCGAGGGACATGTCGACCTCGACAGCCTTCGCGTCGCGCTCGCGGGGCTCGGGGATCTGAAGGTGCATGCGCTCGGCGAGATCGGACGGTACGCACCCAACACCGAGGCGCGGCGCGCGGGGTCGACGGTGAGCGAGTACCTGCTCGAACTGAATAAACCGGAGGGGCGGTTGGAGCAGGCAGCGTGAGCGCGCCGAGGACAGTCGAGGAGAGCCTGCTCCAACCCGCCGAGCGGCTTCTCAACCGCATCACGTCCGGAGCGGGCGCCGAAACTAACCAGGCTCGCATCTCAATCCTTGAGGCCGCAGCCAGCCGCCTCGGCAGCTTCAACCTCTCGGGCTACCGGAGCATCGCTGGCGCGCAGCGACCCCTCTCCACCTCCGCATCGCTTGCGGCTGCGGACCAGCTCGTCACGAGTCTCCTCCGTCTGCCTTTCCATCCCTCCCTAGCGCTGACGGCACTCGCCCGGCCTGTACTCGGGACGTTAGATCGAAGAAAGACCGGAGCATACTACACCGATTACCGGCTCGCCCAGTATCTCGCCAGCCTCGTCGCGAGGCGAGAAGACCTCACCGTAATTGATCCCGCGTCCGGGACCGGCATCCTCCTAGTGGCCGTCGCGCTGCGGCTCTGCGGCAGCAACAGCGGCGCTCGATCCACCTTCGTGCGGAGGTGCGTGCACGCAGCGGATCTTTCCGAGGAAGCACTCCAGGGAGTCGCGCTGGCGCTCGCGTCCCTTACGTCGGACCTCGGCGCGGTCGAGGAGATGCTCCCGCGGCTGAAACGGACCGACAGCCTGCTGGATGGCCCAGCCGCATGGGCCAGGGAAGCTCCTGAGGGGTTCGGGCTGGTGATCGGCAACCCACCTTGGGAAAAGCTCAAGGTTACGCGCCACGAATTCGACGCGGCGAACGGCGCGGCGGTTCACTATGGGGCGGACCGGTTTTCAGACGCCGATGCCTCTCCCGCGCTCGCGGAGGAGAAGGAAAGGTTGGTGGCCTATCGCGACCAGGTTGCCGCCGGTCTCACGATGCAGGGCTCTGGCGAATCCGACCTCTACAAGGCCTTCCTGGAGCTCTCGCTGCAGCTCGCGGCACCAGGCGGGGAAGTCGCGCTTCTGCTCCCGGCCGGCCTTATCCGGTCACAGGGCACCGGGGAACTGAGGAAGTCGCTCTTGCGTTCGGCGTTGCACCTCGGCCTGACCATCTTCGAAAACCGGGCGAGGTTCTTCTCGATCGATACGCGCTTCAAGTTCCTCGCAGTCCACGCGGTGAAGAGTCAGGACAGGCCGGGGCGTTCACTCACCCTGACGCACGCGTCTGCGACCGACGGCGAAATTCGCGCAGCTCCGGCGATCCGCATCAGCCGCCCCGCGCTCGCCGTCGTCAGGCCCGACCTTTCCGTTCCTGAGCTCCGAAGCCGCGCCGAGTGGCGGATGTTCCGCCGGATGGCACGCAACGGCAGACCGTTCGGCGCGGACGACGCCATATGGAAACCGAAGATCGTACGGGAAGTAGACATGACGCGCGACCGCGCGCTCTTCGCCCGTACGCTGGCCGACGGCCGCTTTCCACTGGTGGAAGGACGCATGGTCCACCAGCACCGGTTCGGTGCGAAGGCGTACGTCTCCGGTACAGGTCGAAGGGCGATCTGGTCTCCCCTGCCGCCAGGCACCGGCACAGTCGCACCTCAGTTCTGGATCGACCCGGGAAAACTGCGGAAGGCAGTTCGACTGCGGTGTGAGCAACCTCGAGTTGGCTTCTGTGACGTTACAGGGCAGACAAACGAACGGTCGATCCTCGCCGCCCGAATTCCTGCGCGAGTCGTGTGCGGGAACAAGGTCCCGACGATCACGTTCGACAATCCCCGGCTTTCCGCTTCCGAGCGCAATGCGCTCGGCTACCTCTGGCTGGCGACTGCCAACAGCATAGCGTTGGACTGGTTCGCGCGGCGTGTGATCACGACGTCAGTCAACTACTTCCTCCTACTGGCGCTGCCATTCCCGGATTACGATCTCGACAGCCTCGCCGCTCAGCGGCTGGTCTCGCTGGCTCGTCAGCTCGAACGGGCAGACCAGCAGCTCGGGCAGCCGGATCCATGGGCCTTGGCCGAGCTGCGCGCCGAGATCGACGTGCACGTGCTCACGGCTTATCGGCTCGGAGTTCACCACCTGCGTCTGATGCTGGATGATTTCCCACTCCTAGACCGTGCGCAGCCACCACTCGAAGGCGAGTCGCGGTCCACCGTGACTCGCGATCTGGTGATGGCGAGGGCTGCGGAGCTCGCCGGCAGTGATCCCGGCGAGCACGGACGACGCGCCGCTCTGGCGAGGGCGCGCGGCGCAATCCCATACTTCCCCTCCGAGTTTGGCGTATTCGACCCCATTCCAGATGAGGAGGACGAGGTCAATTATGGCTGAAGCCGCGACGCAGGATGACAGGCCGCAGCGCATCTACTTCCGTGTGTTCACCGAGGCGGACGAGAAAAAGCGACGTGCGGAATCCAACAGATCGCCGACGGGTGGTGGAGCGCGTGATATCCGCATGAACCACGAGCATTTCGGCCCGATCATGGAGAAGATGCTGCCGAATCGGCTGCGGGTGATGCGCAAGCGTGAGGGTGCCCGGACGCAGATCGAAATCTATGCAGGGCCTCTTCACTACCCGGTCAAGCCCGATGAGCCGGAAGGAGAGGAAAGAACGATGCAGATTGAATACGAACCTCCAACTACGGCACGGGGCTCGGAAGGACGTATCCCGCGGATTCCCAATATCCCGTCCCTAGAAAACCTCCCGGAGGGCGACGTCGGCCTGATCTTTCTGCTCCTGATCCAGAACGCCCGGGGTGAACTCCGCGCACACTATGTGACCGAGAGTTCGCTTCGAACCGAGGGCTGGCACCCGGAGGTCGTGCAGACGATCCTGAACTGCGTGACGTCAACACGCCGCAACCGCATCGCACAGGGCTACATCGACTTTACGATTGGCCGGAAGTACTGCCATGCCTGATGTGCCGGCGCTCTCACAGCAGGCCCGGGAAGTTCTGCGCCTACTCAAAGACCAGCACAACGTGTTGATATCCGGCGCACCCGGGACGGGAAAAACGCGGCTGCTGGCCGAGGTCTCCCGTGCGTTCGAGTCGCCTCCCCAAGCGGCCGCAGTGCCGCCCTACCGTCGAACTGGCGTCCTGCTGCCAGCCGCGGCGCTTCCAGGAGAGGACTGGCTTCCGAGCCCGGACCGCACGCGAAGGGTCTTTCCTACCGTTTTCGACCAGAAAACCAAATACCGCGACTTCGTGCGTGGGCTTGTTCCCTCCGTCGCAGCTGCCGGGGAGGAGGCGGGCGTGCGGTTCCGCGTCTCCAGCGGCACGCTCTACCGGGCGAGTGAGCACGCGCGGAGCGGCACCGGTGCATCTCTGGTTACAATCGATGAGATCAACCGCGGGCCTGCGGTACAGGTGTTCGGCGACACCATTGTCGCCATCGAGTCGGACAAGCGTCTTGGGTCGGACGGCGAGAGGTTGTTCAGCACCCAGCAATTTGAGGTCATGGGAGACGACGGCGAAGCCAAGCTGTACGAACTCCCCCACCACCTCTACTTGCTGGGAGCCATGAACCAGGCTGACACGTCGGTCGAACCGCTCGACGTGGCGTTCCAGCGGCGTTGGGCACCGTACCACCTGGTTCCCGACCCGGTGGTACTGCTTAAACACTTCGGGCTCGATGCGTCAGCCGAACCAGAGACCGTTGGCGGTAGCACGGGAGACAATGGCCTCCCAGAGGGCCCCGTGTCCGCGGCAGACGTGTATAGGGCGGCGACGCGTGCATGGCTCCAGGTCAACCGGCGCATCGCACTTGGCCGTGGTCGTGACTTCCAGCTCGGCCACGGTGTGTTCATGGCACCCGCGCCTCCACCCCCAGACGCTGCTCCCGGCGCAGCCCTCGACTACGTAAGCCGCGGATGGGCGAAGGTCCGAGCCCACGTGGACGAGGTGTTCTTCGGCGACACGCGCGCGATCGCGGCCGCTCTCAACGTGCAGGACAATCCCGAGCACCCGTACAAACTGACGTCCGAGGCTTTCGCCGGCGAGCGCATGCTCCAGCTCCAAGAAGCGCCCTTGACCGGTACCGACCTGTATCGACTGCTCCGGGCGGTAGGCGCGCGGTGAACGGGTCCGGCCTGCCGCTGAGGCTCGCCTGCACAGAGGGCGTTCCAGAGCACGGCTTCATCGGAGCTGCCGTGCGGCTCGGCGCCATGTCTGCCGCGGAGGTGCGGGAGTCGATCAGGTCGACGTCCGATCGCCTCCGCGGTCTGCTCAGGATCAAGAACGCGCTCTCCGTTACCGGTGAAACGCTGCTTGTCCGCGACTGCGCCGGTCTGATCCGGATCGCGCCAGGGCTCGAACTCGAGGTCGCTCCGAAGTTCCTCGGCGCCAACGAGCCATCATGGCGAGAGGACTTCTTTCTCATTGCATCCGTCGTTCGCACGGGAGCGATCCTTCCGCGCGAACGGCTCCGCGCCGAATCGGCCGACCGGGGCGACCTGGCGAGTCTCGTCGGGCGAGCGATGGTGACGATGTACGAGGATAACCACCGCCGGCCGTTACGCACCTATCATCGCAAGACGTGGCACGAGTTCGCTGCCGACGGGGAACCGGATCCTGAAGACCTGATCCTGCCGGACCCCGATGGGTTCCGGCAGGAGGGCATCTTTCTCGATCGGGAGAACCGCTACAATGCAACGATCCGCGACGCTGCGCGGAGGTTGCTCCCCGAAATCCGGAACCCGGCCACACGCGTTCAGCTCACGCGCGTGGTGGAGGCACTCTCTCCTCAAGGGGCGCCGCGGAACTCTCCTCGTCCGCGTGTGGTCCCGTCACGACACCGTCGTTGGCAGCAGATCTACGACATTTCCCTCCAGGTTCTGGAGGGGCTCGGACTTGGCTTACGCCCGGATTTGCTTCACTCCCCTGGCTACGTTCTCAGAACCTGGTTCGCCTGGGAGGAGCTCCTCAGTCGGGCGTTGCAGTTAGGCTTGGGTGAACATCATGTGAAGGCGAAGGTCTCCTACCCGCTCGGCGTGCGGAGCGGCAAGCGCATCGTGGTCACGCCCGACGTAAGCTACCGACGCGACGCGACGGTGCTGATCGATGCCAAGTACAGAGCACGACGCAAGGACGCTCGTACGCGAATCGCACGGGCAGATGCTTACGAGGTGCTGGCATTCATGCAGGCCGCAGGCGCGAAACGCACTGTTCTGTTATACCCACGCGTTGCACGTGCGGAAGTAACCAATGACCCTCCTGGGAGCTGTCGGCGGTTCGAGAAAATCCAGGTTGGAGAAGCGCAAATCCTCGGTTTGGAGGTCGAGTGCCGCGGGATCGCGGCGTCGGGGTTTCATATGTTCGCGGAAACACTCACACAGTCGGTCGAGCCGTTCCTCGGTTAGCAGAGCGAACCATGGACCCCGACAACTTGGCCGACCTGATCGCGAGAGACGCGGGACTGGGAATTCCCGAACTGGAACCGAGGGACTACGCAGTCCTGCTCCTCCCGGACCTTGACTATGACGCGCAGCTCGTCGCCATTCGGGAGCTGCTCGCCGGGCAAGCTGAGACGGAGAAGGTGCTCGCCCGCCGACTTCGCAACCTCGAAGAGGATGCGCGCAGCCACGTAGGGCTGCATAGCCATCAGGCGCTCGACGAGTGGATGGAACGAGTCCACGCGTCGGTATATCAAGATGCTGCCCACAGCATGGCCGCTGTGGGAATGCTCGCGCCGTTCGCGGAATCGCTCTTCTACCAAGTGTTCATACGACTCGGCAAGATGTGGAGCGAGTCGGCCGTACCTCTGCCGCTGCACCCACGATTTCACCCAGTCGGGGAAAAGACGTGGGATTGCCACTTCGTGCCGTACAACAACGGGAAATGGGGCAAGGACTTGCCCGTCGGGATCAGGCAACTGGCTGACGCGACGGGACTTACATCCGTTCTACCGCGGGATCTCTGGCTTCGGCTGGCGGCGCTCTTTGGCTACCGCAACAAGATGTTCCACAACGGCTTCGAGTGGCCATCAGAGCAGCGCCGCAAGTTCGCGGAGCGCGCCTCGAAAGAGTGGCCGCCTGAGTGGTTCAGATGGGCCACGAGTGGAGGAGAGCCGTGGATCGCGTATATGGAAGAGAGCTTCGTCAGGGATACGCTCAAGAGCCTCGAGGGTGTGCTCGAAGGGCTTGGCAGGTTTGCCATGGACCTGCACGTGCGACTTGCCGCCCCATGACGTGGCGAAGCACGACGTCTACTAACTGCGTCATGAGCTTGGGCGCGCGACGCGCGTGCTCATCACAGCGGAAGAGGGTACCGATCTTCCGTTCGACCAGCAGATGATTCCGTGTTTCTTCTGGAGGGAGGCCGACGGCGACGCGGAGCGGCAGGAGAGGCTAGTCGAATTCTGGGCGAAATACGTCGACCCAATTGGTTCGCTGATCGCGGGAGAGAAGATATCGGGCGACTACATCTCGCCCGACATCGAGGTTTCTCGTCTCGTCCCGCCGGCATACAACGCGTCCTGGTGACCGATACGCCGCGCGATTGCCGCAGCGATCTCGGTCGGCGCCACCTCTGAGAGATCGAATCCGGCGTTCGCCAAGCCGTGTAGAATGCTCGAGACCAACCGCCCACGGTCGATCGATCGCCCGTGGCGCATCCGCGAACGCATCCGCCCGCCTTCCACGTACTCGAATGCGCGTTGATCAAGCCGGATGCTCGTGCGGGCACCAGATCCGGAACGCCTCGGTTCAGCCGGTGTTTCCTCGAGATCAGGCCAGATCCTGTCGTTCAAACCGCCCTCCTCTCTGGACGTCGTTCCGAGCGGTTCGGGAACAAGCTGTTCTTCCGCTTCAGGCGAACTGCCGCCCTCTCGAGTAGTCATTTCGGAATCAGTTGCCGTGCAGGCGGGGACCGGCTATCCAGCCGATGAACAGCAGCACAGAGTAGTGGCGCAAAGCGCGTCCTCCAGCAAGAATTACCTATGCGCTCGCACGGATCCCGAGTTCGCGCGGCGAGCACGCCCGGAGGGAAGTAAACGTCCGACTCAGAGCAAGCGACTCGTGCGCGAGAACGCGCACGAGTCGCTGGTCACCACAGAAGATCTTCGACCGGGATCCTGGCACGGGGTTTCACAAAGAGCAGGCCCAACCGTGATTACCTCACCCGGAGCGTGTAGCTCCCCGTTTCCCGCTGTGCGCCGGACGCCACTCCGACGCGGATAACGTAGGTGCCGGGGGCGAGTTGGGTAGCGATGCGGCCGGGCTCGCCGGCGGCCATGGCGTCGGCGACCGGCTCGCCGGTGCGTGTGAACAGCGCAAGTGTACCGGTCACACCCGGAGACTCGAGGGAAAGGGCGACGCCACGGCGAGAGGAGACGTTCAGCAGGTAGTAGTCGTGGCGCCGCAGATCGTAGCGCATCATCGTCGGCAGGAGGCAATCCTCCACGCTCCACTCGCCGGCGACAACGCCTGATGTCGGGAGCGGCTCCAGCTTTGGACACCCCTCGAACCCGGCCGCGTCCGTGGAGCTCCGGAGCGTGTACCTCCCGAATGCACGTCCTCCACCGCTCGACTCGGTGCGGTTCTCCACCTCCAACCTGTATGTGCCGGGCTGCACCTGCGTCGCGAGGGTCGCAAAAGAGTTCACGAACTCGTCCGCCTTCACCTCCACTCCGTCATCGGTCAGTAGGCGCAGGTGGACCTGCATCCCGGGCGCCTCGACCACTGCCTGGATATCTCTCCGGACGTCCGTGCGGAAGCGCCAGAAGTCCGTGGGCTGGCGCATGCCGGCGTTCAGCGTGAAGCAGTCGGAGACCGTGAACTCCCCCGCGGCCGCGGTACCCGGCACGTAGTCCGCCACTTGGCCGCAGCCAATAGCTTGGCGCGCGGGGGATGCCTGCGGATCCGTGAGTTGGTCGGTCTGCTGCGCGCGAGCGGAGGTGGTGGTGACCACGAGAAGGGCGGCGTGGGCGACGAGCAAACTACGCATGTGCTACAACCTCTGGGGATGGCGGTGAAGCAGTCATAAGCGCGCTTTCAGGCTCAGGTACTCCAAAATGTAGCGTATACCTTATGGTGCCGGGCGCGCCGAACCCGGTAGCGTGGGCCCATGGCTCACGATCCTGGCGTTCCCGTCGGTCCCGCTCTTCGCAGGTTCAGAAAGGAACGAGGTCTTACGATCGAGCAGACCGCGTCGCGTGCGAAGCTGCACGCGGTCTACTACGGGGACGTCGAGCGCGGAAAGGAGAACCCGACCGTCAAGGTGATCGACCGAGTCCTCACCGTGCTTCGACACAGCTGGAGCGAGTTCGGCGCAGCGGTCGATGAACTGAAATCCGAGCCGCTGCAGGATCTCGATTAGGCCGCGCCAAGCCCATGCCTAGGCCGTTCTCAGTCGTCAAATGTAGCCTATACACGATATAGTACCGCCGTCATCTCCCTCCGTCAACGCGCGACCATCCCCACATGTTCTTCTTCACCAAAGGCGAGGTACGGCGGACGGAGAGCGATCCGGCTTCGTTCTCGCGGTCGTGGCGTTGGCGCTCTCCGGGGCGGGCGGTGAGGACGTACTCGGGCCGCGAGTCCATCACATTGTTTGACCTTCGGCCCACGGGCGCACGCGCTCCAGCCGGATCCCGCGCTGCTCGTCAATGTACTCCGGTCGAATCCGTAGCAGTCTTGAAGATTACCACCGGCTTCACGTTTGTCGTCTCAGGTTCGGCAACCAGCTGCGCCGGTAGCTCGAACCACGGCCCGGTCCACCAACGCGGGAACGTCTGCTGCCGCTGGTAGAAAAACGCGACGCCCTGACGGCGGAAGTACGTCCCCCTGGACGGCAGCAGCAGAGGAAGCCCGTTCGAGGGATCGTATCTCGGGAATTCGGCTTGCCCGCCGGCCGCCTCGTCGGGGGCCGGCGTGTGGAAGCGCCAGTAGACGCGCTCCACGGTTGTGTCCGCACGCAACACCATGACGCCGCTCAGATACGGCTTCGAGCGATACTGAGATCGCGAGCAGAAGGCCAGCGCGAAACCGCCGTCCGACGTGCTCATCGAGAGTGCACTCAGGCGTCCGAAATCCGCGCTCACGAAATGCGTCGCGAGCTCGGCTTCGAGCGGCGGATAAGCCCAGGCGGCCCACGTCTGGGTCAGATCGGCGTTGACGCCCGGCAGGATGCGCGCGTACCCGTTTGTCGCGATCTCGCGCGACAGCTGCGCCCGGTAGGTCCCCCCCATGCCCCTGCTGCCGCGGCCCACGCGGGGCGCGATGGAGAACTGAATCAGTCGGTGGTCGCCGTCGCGGCGAATCTCCTGGGTGTTCCACCCGGAAGTCGTACCGTCCAAACGGGTCGATACGGCCGTATCGAAGCGCAGGAACTCGGGGTTGGCCACGTACCCCGAGGAGGTCGACAACTCGGCGGCCCAGACGGAAAGAGAGTCCGCGCCATCCGCGTATTTCGACCGAAGCCTCTCCCACACTCCCCTCGCCCGCGGGTCGTCCCGCGAGGCACAGTCGCCCCGGCTGGCCTGCGCGAGAATTCCCGGAAGCTCGCGCGCGACGCGAGTCGTGTCCGACGGCCGCCCCCGCGTCTGACCCGAGGCGAGATCCGGGTAGAACCACCCCAGGCTACCGGCTAGGATCGTTGCCGAGACGCGAACCAGCGCACGTCGTGCCACCGCGCGCGATGCACCGAGGAGTCTCCGGTCCTGTTCCCGGCGCCGGGGCTCAGTTCCCGCTGGCGTACGGCTGATCTTCATTCGCAGAATGTCTGGCCGGGGGTGCTGGCCTGCGGTTGGCGAGGGGCACGCGACGTTCCAACCTCCTGTGTGTTCCACAAGATAACCTGACAGACACCTCATGTTCAATCCACGGGGCGTGGACGCGGGTGCACATTATCTTGTCGTGTAACCCTCCCTCAGGAGCGCTCGTCGGTTGACGGATGGTCCTGGAGCGGGTAACCTCAAGTCGTCCCATCAACTCTCTTCCCGCCGTCAAAGCGCCGCATTCCCGCGTTCTTCCCGCAATGAAGTCAGAAGCCCTTCTGAACGTGGTGCTGGTCGTCCTCGCCGTTTGCGCTCTGACGGTTACCGGCCTCGTGGTCCGGCGAGAGCTCATTTCGGCCCCGGACGACCAAGGCGCTCCCGAGCCGACGAGGGTCGCGGACTGGCAGGCGTTTGCCGCGGCCGGACATCGTCTCGGCGCTCAGCGTGCGCGTGTCACCATCGTCGAATTCTCCGACTACCAGTGCCCCTTCTGCAAGCAGCTCTACGGTCGGCTGGAGGAGTTCCGGAAGTCCCGGCCTAACGTGGTCGTGATTCACCGCCAGTACCCGCTCGATGGGCATCCGCAGGCCCGTCCAGCCGCCATGGCTTCGGAATGCGCGGCCGAACAAGGTCGGTTCGAGCAGATCCAGAGCACCCTATACGCGCGACAGGATTCGCTCGGGTCCGTCCCGTGGGAGAGCATCGCCGCCGCGGCGGGCGTACCCGACCTGACCCGTTTCGATCGGTGCATGCAGAGCGGAAAATACTCGGCCGCGATCCAAGGCGACGTGGACGCGGGTCATCAGCTGGGAATCCGGGCCACACCCACCCTGCTGATCAACGACATGAAAGTCGAAGGCGCGCTAACGGACGAGGCCCTTGCACACTACGTCGACGCGGCGGCACGCAAGTGAGATCGACGGCCCGCACCTCGGCGGGCCCTTCGCAGCCCTCCAGGCTGCGGCCTTTCCCAGTCTCCCGCACCGGACGGTGGAGATGAAAAAGAAGCTGATCGCGTGTTTCATCGCGGCAGGCATCACGATGGGCGGCTCGTTCTACCTGGCATCTCCCGCCCACGCGACCTCGATGTTCGGTTGCCCCGACGGGTGGTGGAAGGCGTGCGGGAGTGCGCCGGCGGGGTGCTACATCTCGGCCAGCTGTGTCGTGGGCAACGGCGGCACGCCGTTCGTCACCTGCACGGTGGTCTGCAGCTAGGCCCGCGCCGAACCGTGCGGCGCCCGACGGGAGGCTCCCGGCCGGATTTCACACGGCCGGGAGCCTTCCCGCGTCCTGGCGCGCGTCGGGATGTACATTGACGAAATTCCGTGGTGCCGCACCCATGACGAGATACCCGTTGTCGACGAATCCCGGCCGATCTCCATTGCGGACCGAACGCCGCTGCCGATGCGTGAGCGACATGCCTCCCCGTCGTGCTCACGGCGCTGGATTCCTGATGCTCCTCCTGATCCTCTTGGGGGCGGCCGCACCTGCTCGTGGCTGGGCCCAGGTCCGAACGGACCGGATCGAAGGCATCGTGATCGGCACCGGAGCGCAGCCGATCGCCGGCGCGACGGTTCTAGTCGTCCGCGCTCCGGACCGGCAGTCGTTCACCGGGACGACGGACGCGAGCGGAGGTTTCTCAATTACGATTCCGCAGGGCACGGGCGACTATCTCCTGCATGTCTCGGCTCCGGAATGGAACAGCTACCGGCAGCGCGTTTCGGCGACGGGTGACGGTCCACTGCCCAGGCTGGAGATCCAGCTCACGCCGGTCGTGGTGAACCTGGCACCGGTGGTCGCTTCGACCCAGCGCCTGAAGCCGCAGCGGAGCCAAGGGATCATCTCCGAGACGGGTGCGGCCGAGCATCCCGCTGCCGGCGTGGTTGGGGCCGTGAACTCGGCGCACGCTGGTAACCTGGCGAGCGTAGCCGCCACCGTCCCCGGGGTAACGCCGACTGCAGACGGGTTCGCCGTACTCGGGCTCGCCGGACAGAACCAGACACGGCTGAACGGATTGGACTTCTCCGGGGCCGAGATTCCGCGAGACGTACGCACGCGTACACGGGTCGCAACCACCACGTACGATCCCGCACGGGGCGGCTTCGGCGGGGCAGAGGTCTCGGTCGACCTCGCTCCCGGTGGCGGGTACACGTTCCGGCGCGCCCACGTGGGCGGCGACATTCCCGGCCTCGGCGGGAACTCCGTCTTCGCCGCCCCCCGGACCGGTGGTGGGCTGCGGCTGAGCACGGGAACGGAAGGCGAGCTTCCCGGCCGGTTCAACTACAATGCGGGCATTCAGATAACACGCGAGTCGAGCGGCGCGTACTCCATCGCGGAACTTCGGAGGCAGCTCGTCGGATCTGGCCAGGCGTCGCAGGCATCGGTCAACGAGCTGGGAAGCACGCTCTCCGCACTCGGGGTACCGTCGCTCTCCGGCGCGGGCGCGGCGCTCTCGCCGGTCCGCGCTACCTTCCTCGGGCGGATCGACCACGATCCCCGGAGCGACCGCACCTGGGGAGTGGTCGCGTACCTTGACCACTCTACTGCGAATGCTCCCGGCCTGAGCGTGGCAGCGCCTGGCCAGGGCGGCCGCCGCGAAGCATGGAACGGAACTCTCCAGGGCACGTACTCGTTCTATTTTGGGCGCGAGTACCTCAACGAAACCCAGAGCGCCATCTCGTTCCGGCGCTCCGCCGTGACTCCGGTCTTCGCAATTCCGCGCGGCATCGTGGCGCTCGCAAACGACTCCGTGCAGGACGGGGCGGGCGCATTCGCGTTTGGCGGCAACTCGCTCCAGGAAGGCCGAAACCGCTCGTGGACCTGGGAGACGACGAACACGACCCAATGGTACACGGCTGGCAGCCGCCACAAGCCCAAGCTCTACACGCAGCTCCGGGTGGATGAGGATTCGCGCTCCGCGGGCGGTGACCTCCTGGGCACGTTCACCTATCCCTCGCTCGCGGCGCTCGCCGAGGACCGGCCGTCTTCGTTCACACGCGTGCTGAGTGACGCGACCGCGTCCGGCGGGGAGGTGAGCGGCGTGGTTTCCGTAGGGGACCTCTGGAGAGTGAATCCCTCCCTTCAACTGCTCTACGGGGCGCGTCTGGAGGAGAGCTGGTTCACCGCGCGACCCGCATTCAACCCGCAGATCTCCTCACTCTTCGGCGCAAGGACCGATCGCGCGCCCGGCGGTGTGCACGTGAGCCCCCGGATCGGGTTCACGTGGGCGTACACGCCCGGTTCTCCGCCTGCACCCGACCAGCGCAGCGTCCTCGGAACACGGGTCCGCGCGCCGGTGGGCGTGCTCCGCGGCGGATTCGGCGAATTCCGCCTTCTCCTGCCCGCCGACCTCCTGGCCGGTACGCGAGTGTTCACTGGCCTGCCGGGGGGCGCGGAGCGCGTGCGGTGCGTCGGACCCGCGGTGCCGACGCCCGACTGGGCCGCGTTCCTGGCGGGGGCGCCCCTTCCGTCAACGTGTGGAGACGGAAGCCGCTACGTCGATACCGCGCCCAGCGTAGAACTTTTCTCCTCCAACTACTCGGCCGCGCGGAGCTGGCGCGGAAACCTGGCCTGGACCTCACGGCTCCTCCGGAGGGTGGACTTCACCGTCGAGGGCGTCTACTCGCTGAACCTCGACCAGTCCGGAACGCGGGACCTGAACTTCCGGGGGGAACCGCGGTTCACCCTGCCGGCGGAATCGGGCCGGCCGTTCTTCTCGGATCCCGCGGACGTAGATCCCGCCACGGGAGCGTCGTCAGCGGCGAGCAGCCGGATCTCGACTCTCTTCGGTCCCGTCTCGGAGCACCGGTCGGATCTCCGCTCGACGAGCCGCCAGGTGACGCTCACGCTGACCCCCGATCTCAACTTCAGCGACTACTTCTTCAGCGTCTCCTACACCCTCGCCGATTCACGAGCCCAGGCCCGCGGGTTCGACGCACCGACCGCCGGGAACCCTTCCGAGCGGGAATGGGCACCCGGCGACTGGGACGTGCGGCACCAGGTGATCGTGCAGGCCGGAGTGGACGTCCCGGACTGGTTCTCCTTCACCCTCTTCGGGCGCATCTCCTCGGGCCTGCCGTACACGCCCGTGGTAGCCGGTGACGTCAACGGAGACGGGTACGCCAACGACCGGGCCTTCGTCTTCGATGCCGGTCGGCACGCTTCACTGGCCACCCTGCTCCAGGGCGCACCGGCTGGAGCAGCGGCCTGCCTGCGGAAGCAGATCGGCCGGATTGCTGAGCGGAACAGCTGCCGCGGACCTTGGAGCGCCATGCTGAACGCTCGGCTGCAGGTTGCTCCGCCGCTGCCGCACACCGCCCGCAGGGCGACGGTCGCGCTGGAAATCGCGAATCCCTTGGGCGCGCTCGACCAACTCGTCCACGGCGGCGACGATCTCCACGGCTGGGGAACGCAGCGCAGCGCGGATCCGGTGCTCTACACCGTGCGCGGGTTCGACCCGTCCACGCGGGAATTCGATTACGCGGTGAACCGGGGATTCGGGCGTTCGAAGGCAAACTTGGGCGATCCGTTCCGCATCTCATTCGACGTGAGCATCGACCTCAGTCGTCCGCTCCCGGAGCAGCAGATGGAGAGGTCGCTCAAGAGCGCGCACGGGCGGCTGCCGGCCGATTCTCTCCTGCGGCGGTATGCCCGCAGCGTTCCGGATATCTACGACCAGATCCTGATCGAGAGCGACTCACTCCTGCTCACGCCCGCGCAGTCCGCAGCTCTCAAGGAGGCGCAGAAGGCCTACCGCTCAAAGCTCGACGTCGTCTGGCGGTCGCTGGTGGATTACTTGGCGGCGCTACCGGAGCACTACAACGGAGCGGGGGCCCTCCAGCGTCAGGAGGCGGCGCTGGACAGCGCGTGGGAGATCTCCAGGCTCGAAGGGGCTACGATCAAGAGCGTCCTGTCGCCTCTACAGCTACAGATGGTACCAGGACAGGTTGGTTTCCTCATCAACTCACCGGGGCCGGTCCACATTAGGACGTACATCCAGTGATGGCTCGGCCGGACAATCGAAGACAAGGTGCAGCGACGAGGCGAATCAGTGGACCTCAACGGGCACGAATGCCGGAGCACTTCCCGGTTCTCCCGCAGGTGTATCGGTGCTCAAGGGCTCAGCGCGGGCACATACCATTCCGTGCTGACCGCACCACCGCCGACCTCGACGGCGGCGACATCACCACAGCGCACGTGGCCGAGGCAATCCAGTATCGCTCGCTGGACGCCAGGCAGTGACGCTCTGATTCTCAACCGTTCCCAGCGCGACCTCGAGCGATCCCTCCTGCAACCGCCTGTAGACCGACTCGGAACGACCGCGGTAGAACCCCACCGCAGTTCCGCGGGGGCACGCCAAGCATGCATGCCCGAATAAGCTTGGTGAAATAAACATTTGGGATTATGTTAGCGCGGCTTCGGGAGAGGAAATATGTCATACGTTCCGCGATGTTCCCATCACTACACTACCACCAAGGACAAATTTCATGACAACAAGGATGTTCAGCACAGTCGCGCTCGACGACCAAAGCTCCACTGAGGAACTGGAGCACCATCTCTCAGGCGCGTTGGACGCACAACCTGCCGTATTCACTCTCCTATGGACGCGTGGCTTGGGAGTTCTCATTTCCGGGCTCGTCTATCGACGAACCGGTGAAACCAAGTGGGTTCAGCTCTTGACCCACCAGGTGCTTGAAGACGACGGCGAGTTCTCTCTGACGTTCGGGCCGTTCAAGGAGGGTGAAAGTATCGAAGTAATGGTAATCGCACTAGCAGTAGATGCAGACGTACCCCGCGCAGTAGGTGCAGTGACGACGGGGGGAAGCGTAAAACAGATCATCCCCACCCCACCCACACCCAGCGAGAAGATGGAGCGTGGAGTGTCGTGGATTAAGAAGGGGGAGTTCCGGGTATGAAGATTCAGCCCATTGTCATTCTCTGCCTCGCCGCTTTGGCTGACACAAGCTTGCTCTCGGCCCAGCAGACGGCCCTCCAGATGTGTCACCTCACCGCCGGGGTCGGCGTCGACACGACCAGAGGCTGCGGCTTGCAGGACCCGCTGCCGGATCTAGCATCGGTCAGTGCCACGGTGGGCAAAGTACTGAACTTTGACTACACCACGGATCCGTATTCTTTCGTGAGTGCGGCACTGAGCTTCAGCGACAACGCTTTGAAGCAGAAGGTCTCATTCTCACCCTTAAAACTGACGCGGGATCCCACGCGGTGGGACGCGTTGAGCCTGTCGGCCACGAACGCGAACAGCACGTCCACCTTTAGCCTCGGTGCAGGCTACGACTGGGTCGCACACTATTCCTCCCGGCGCCAGAGAGTCTACGAGGATATTCGCCACGAGGTGCTGCCGAATCTACCGGTTATTACGCCTCTCGACGGTGAGAGTGACGCGGCTCTTCAGAAACGAACGCAACAGATCCACGATGCTTTTCTCTCGGATTACTGGGAGCGCCGGTTTCGAAACACGTGGGCGCTATCCGGCAACGCATTCGTACAGACGTTCTCGTCCCTGTCCGCGACGAAAGTAGATCTCGACAACGACCAGAAGATCGACAACGCGTATTCCACCAAGGCATATGGTGCCTCGGTACAAGCGTTGTACCGGTGGAACATGCGCACAGCCCTCTCGGTAAGCGGGCAACTCGGCCGACGACGAGTCGATGCCGTTGAAGGATCTCGGCTTCGCCCCTTTCAGGGCGCTTCGGTAACGTTCACTCGCCTCGCGATGATCTTGGATACCGCGTACCTTAGCTCAAAGGACTACCGCTCGAAGCTGTACATTCCGTCTCTCACCGCGGGAACGTCGCTCGAATGGCAACGGTGCAGAGGCGCCCCTCTGGAGTGTGACAACCACATTCGGGAGCAACTGGTCCTCACGCCATTTCTCGATATACGTCTTCCCGGTGGAGCACAATTTCGGCTCGGCCTTCCCATCCGGCGAGATCGCGTCGGCGACAAAACAGGGACCCGCGTAGAAGGTGTGGCCCAGTTCGGATGGGCGATGTCTTCACTCTGAAACGCGGGCGGGGCAGCGGAAGGTGGATATCCTAGAGCTCGCTGATTTGTGCGAGGCCTGCGGAACGACACCGACGGAGTTCACCACTCGCCTGGAGAGGCGGCTGGGCCCGTCCAGTTAGCATCCAAGCAGGGCCGTCCGAGCCGTTCGTGGAGCAGAGGGGGCGACCAACGGTCGTCCCCCTTGCTGCATTACCGCTGCTGTCTACGACACTGGCACCTTATACCGTAGACGCTCCAGCAGACCATCGACTACACTGGTCGCCGCTGCGGCACCGGTGGTGTGGAGGCGACCTGGACCGATCACGGTCGCGTCGAGACAAAGAACCGCAGAAGCCCCGCCGAGAAACTCCGCTTAAAAAGCGCCCTTGCGCACCGGAAGGACACTTGTCCACTCCCAAGTCTTCATTGGGGTACCGCGTGCCGTTTCTCAGATCACCACACCTCCGCTCCTGACGTTACCCGATGACCACCCGGAAAATCGTCCGTGGCGCTTTCCTCCTGCGTTCATTATCCTGTCGGCTAACGCAGGAAACGCCACTAAACGTTCACCCTGCGAGCCTACCGCGACCCGCCGTTGATCGTATCCGTCACTGATGACGAAACCGCTCCATCCCCGCCGCCGTCCGTTCAGGCCGATTCGGTCGGCACGTCCTCTGTTGCATTCACCGGGACCGCTCCGGTTCAGCGGGTTAGCCATTCTGGACGAGTTCTCGGAAGCCCACGGATTACTCCTGTGGGAATCCTTTCGGGACGCAGAGCTTTGGGCCACAGCTGAACTTCGTCGTGGTCTGTTCTCGCGCAGGAGCCAAACGCGTACAACAGCCATAGGCGAACTTCCAGCCGTCCCGTACGCGCCGATTAAGCCCGCGCTTGTTTTGTTGTCGCTCCTGCGTCACCAACGCGAGTCTGATGCACCTGCGGTGGGAAACGGCTGTGACAGTATTGCACGGTGGTCCCACGACCTCGGGCGACTTGGAACTGCCGTCGAGTATCAGCAAGTGGCCAGTCTCGCAGACCCGCATAGCGCCATCTATGCAGTACGTGCTGCGCGCTGGCTGAGAATGCGCGCCGAATATGCTCGCGCGTGGAGTTGGTTCGACTACGGCCTTGTTATCGCGCGCCGAGAAAACGACTGGCAGGCGTACTGTGAGGCATACGCAGGGATTGGGCACCTACATGTACAGGTGGGAAACTATCCGCGTGCTCGCGTGGCCCACCGCCGAGTTCTTCGAGCAGCTAGGCGGCATCATCTACCGGATATGGTAGCTTCTGCATATCACAACCTGTTCGTCGTTGAGATGGAGGTTGGTGATGTTGAGCGCGCAGAAGTTTACGCCCAGCGGGCATTGCAAGCGTATCCGCTATCGTCGGCGTCCTTACCACGATTGGCACGCGATCTGGCTTGGCGGTGGATGCTCCGCGGGTTCTTCGACCGCGCCCTCCCCCTCGCCCAGGAGGCGTTAACCCACTTCACCGTGCCTGCGGATCGGGCGCTTCTCTGGTCTGACGTCGCCAGAGCAGCTGCAGGCGCGGGAGTTGTCGAGATCTTTGAGGATGCGTGGGCGCAAACGCGCGTCCTGTTCTCCGAGTACCCGATGGACCCGTGGCCGGCAGATATTCTCGTCAATCTGGCGCATGCTGCTGCATCCGCAGGCGAACGCAGCCGCGCGGAGTGGGCAGCAACAAAGGCCGTGGAGATTGCACGGACGCGAAAGGAAAGCACGCTCCTGCTCGCTGCGGAAGCCATTCTCGACTCGCTTGCCCATTCTCCCACAGCACCCCTCACCAAGCCAGAGCGGACCGACACTGATCCGCTCGTTGACCGCTTTGTAGCGCGTTTGCGGGCGGCGAGGGCCGCAGCCTAGTCCCCTCGCCGCTCCGCATGCGCCAGAGGGCGCCGGTCAGTGTGCGCTTCCCATTCCTCCAGAGTTCGGTGTCGCACCGGGTGTCGTTACCACCTCGTCAAGCGACGGGCTATGCGGCTGCGGAGCCGTCGGGCTCTTGGATGAACACGCAGCAAGCACAACGAGCACCGCCACCGCAGCAAGCGCGCGCACCTTCATTGGGCCACCTCCCGAACGGGGTAATTGGTCATAAGGCGGGGATTTCCCGCCCACGCCCAAGATAATCCGGACGGTGGCGGCTGTCCGCTCCAAATGCGTCTGCGGGCGCCAACTCCCCCGCTGGTTCCCTCCATCTCCCGGTTCGGATTCCCCTCTTGCCGCTCCCCGTGGCGTGATCGAAGCGCCCACCGCACGGCAGGACAAGCACTTCCTCCCACTTCGCCTCGTAAGCTCGGCTCCCGCTGACCGTGTTATGTGGTGTCCTGTACTGAGCGCGTTACAGCGTCCATCTTTCGTCCCCAAGAGTGGCTGTGGGTGATCGCCTCCCGGCCACATGACCTATGCTTCGGGGGCAATCATGGGAACGGAGTACCGCATACTCGCAGACCGCCACACTTCAACCGCAATCCGTTTTCTCTCACGTCTTGCAGCGGGAAACGGAGGTTACACGCTCTGCGGTGTCACAGGATGGGCGCACCGGCGCGACGTGGCGGACGCGGCGAGGCTTAGGCTTGACGGGGAGCTTCCGCTACTACACGCGGCGGGGTTGGCGAACAGAGTGAATGCCGGAGTTGCCACCAAGGGAAGAGAGGAGTGGCTATACCGGATAACAGATGCAGGCGCGCGAGCGGTCGCGGAGCGTTGGGGTGAGTTGTATGAGTCGGTTCAGCCACCGGGAGAAGTGGAACCGGATCATGGCATCTACATCGCACCCGGACCACGCAACGCGCTGCTGGTGCTGCGCCTTGCTTTTGAAAGAGAAGGGCCTGAGCGATTCCGAGAACACGGTTGGCGTACGGGGCGTGAGCTCACGTCGCTTATCGATGAGCTAAACCGCCATCGGGCGGCGGACCACTTCCGAACCATCGACTGGATGGATTTGAAGTGGCTCGCAGGCTTCGGCCTCGCGGAGAGGCGCGAGCAAACAGTCGTGTGGGGTCGGGAGCGGCCCGTCGCCTTCTGGCGCGTTTCGGCTAGCGGACGGACCATCCCCCTCCTTTCGTGGCGCGCACCTGACCCGTCCGGCACTCGCGAACCTACGCCGAGTGCCGAGCCGTGACACCGGGACGCCAGCATGGGTGCTTCGATCCGCATGGACGTGAGGAGCGTGCGTTGATCTTCCTCGCGCAACTCACCGTCCGACCGGGTGGATACAGGATTGGCCGCACCTTTGGTTGGGCGCACGCAGATGACTTGTACCTCTTGGCGGGGACGACCTACGTATGGGCCGATGCACTGGCCCGGTTCGCGGATCGTCGGCACGCTGACGTGCGCCACGCGAACGTGCGAACTGCGGCACTCCCGTCGCCCCTGTTCCGAATCACGCAGAGCGGGATGGATACCGTTGCACGGCTTGTGGGCGAGATAGCACCTAGCGTTTGCCCACCTTGCCTGGGCGAGTGTTGCACGGACGTGTATGCCTCGAACCTTGGCCAGTGGGCGCTGAGGGCGCTGCGCGAAGCTTACCCAAACTGGTTGACAGCGGCTGAGGTGCTCAAACCAATTAGACGCTGGAATCGCTGCGGAAACGTTCCCTACGTGACCACTGGTGATTTGACGGCGCTGGTGTCCTCCGGCCTTGCGGAATCGTGTTGCACAGGCGACCACCGCTCCACGCCCGCCTACCGGGTGTCGCGGGCAGGGTGCACGGCGACGCTCTTGGAGTGGTACGGTCCCGATCCGGAAGCCCGGATCTTCTCCGATCACGATTGGGGGCACGTGCTGAAACCTCCAATGCGAGGCTTTCTATATGGCAGTGGCAACTAGCATTCGGGCGAACAGGGATAGGGCCACCGCACTCCGCGAGTTGGCGAAACAGGGGTGGCGGTCTACGCGCGGTCTGGATCATTGATCCCCGCGCTGGATTCACCAGATTCGCGATCATATCGTCCCCGGTCCTCGCCGCCTTGGTCGCGCCAGCGATGCCGACCATACGGCATCCTGGTGGCTGCGCACGTGCCAGGATCAAGTCAGGTCAGCCGAGTTGGCGTTCCAGTAGTGGTCAAGCGCGGCTGCTCCTTCCGAAAGCCCGCGCGAGGAGGCGGCGCGTGCCGCTCACGGTGACGCAGGCGAGATTCTTGGGATCGTTCGCGCCCATGTGCCACCGGACGAAATCATGGTGCAGCGTGCCCGTTCCGCGTATTCTGTCCGGAGAAGGAAAGAGAGCAGCGCACGCAACTAACATCACCTCGTCCCTGGCCGGAGTCCCTCCGATGCCGAATTCCCGCCTCCTCGTCGCTGCATCCCTTGGAAGTGGACTCCTGCTCTCTGCCTGCACGGAGCGCTTCCAGAGCCCGGGCGGTCCGGATCCGAGCGGCCCGAACTTTACTGTCTCGAGCTACGCCGACCAGATCGTCATCAACGAAGTGATGGCCGATCCCAATGCAGTCACCGACACGGACGGCGAGTGGTTTGAGGTGACGAACCGCGGGACCACCGCGGTGGATATTCAGGGCTGGACGATCGCCGGCAACAACGACACGGACCACACGATCACCAGCTCGGTCTCCATCCCGGCCGGCGGCTACGTGGTCCTGGCACGAAACGGCAACTCAAGCTTCAACGGTGGCGTTACGGCCAACTACGCCTACGGCACGATGACGATGGCCAACACCGCGGACTGGATCGCGCTGCGAGACGACGCGGGCGCGAGCGTAGATTCGGTGGCGTGGGCGACGACCATGCCTGCGGGATCGAGCCGCGGCGTGACGGATCCTGACGCCGACAACCTCGACGCCAAGGGCACGAACTGGCATACGAGCAACGTCGCTTTCGGTAGTGGGGACAAAGGCACTCCCGGAGCACAAAACGACGGCCGCCGTAGCCCACTTACCGTTCGGATACTCGAGGTGGGTCAGGGCGACGCGATCTACATCACCAACGGCTCCTCGAAGGTGATGGTTGACGGCGGCCCGTCGATGACGACGATGGCCAGCCGGATCAGCTCGCTCGGGCTGGACAACCAGACGATCAACTATATGATCCTCTCACACGCTCACGACGACCACTACGCGGGGCTGCGAGAGTTCTTCAAGACCAGCCATAGCATCCGGATCGGATACTTCTTCGAGAACAAGGACGCCTCGGCCGCAAGCACATTGGCCTCACTACGCGATTCCATCAACGCGCGGGTCGGCCGCGGTGAGCTGACCTACCGCGACACCGACGACCCCTGCGCTACCGGCGCGTCTGTCTGCACGATCCTCCTCGACGGCGGCGCCAGGCTCCACGTCCTCAAGCCCAAAACTTCCGACACCAACCCCAACAACCGCTCGGTGGCCGTGAAGTTGGTGGGCCCTGACAGCGCCTCGTTCACGATGTGGATGGCCGGCGACGCTGAGCACGAGGAGATCGAGTGGTTCGACAACACGGCCGGCTACGACACGTCGCTCGGGATGAACGTTGACGTGCTCAAGGCCGATCACCACGGGTCATGCAACGGCATTACCAGCCGCTTGCTCGACTTGCTCACGCCCACGTACGTCACCATGGGCGTGAGTTCGACGAATACCTACCACCACGTACACACCCAGACCAAGACGCTGCTGACGAGCCGGTCGATCCCCTGGTACCGAACGGATGAGAACGGGCAGATCACGTTCACGAGCTCCGGCG
Organism: Longimicrobium sp.; assembly: GCA_036377595.1. NCBI lineage: Bacteria > Pseudomonadati > Gemmatimonadota > Longimicrobiia > Longimicrobiales > Longimicrobiaceae > Longimicrobium > Longimicrobium sp. Next base: position 154,505 of record DASUYB010000105.1, read on the forward strand.
CGCCGGGGGGCGGGTACTCGGTCAGCATCAGCCGCGGCAGCGCCAGCATGAGCGGCTCAGCGGACGCCGCCTCGTCCGACACCAGCTGCAACAGCCTCTAGGCCGCCGGCGCGGTCCACGATGACGCCGGCGCTCATCCGCGCCGGCGCTTCAGGCATGCGGACGTGTTTCCGCCATATCCTTGATGGCGCCGGCGAGCGCATCTGCCTTCTCCTTCGCCTCCTCGCCTCCTCGCCGCACGCCGCATCGCACACGGTGCGTGAGCTCGCCCAATGCTCCGACCGAGCGAAATCGCTAAGCTGCGTGGCGCGGGTCGGGGCTGCGGTCGAAACGTACGGCACGACGCGGCGTGGCCCAGGATGTGTTTCCCGGGGATTGTGAAATTTCGTAGCGGGCGCCTACCGAACGGAAAAGGGCTGACGCGTCTGCGCACTGGTTTTATCGCCAAGCTGGACTCGCCAGCATGCCCTCCGAGACACCCGTCGACGGCGATGACCCGAGTGAGGGAGGATCGGATCCGGCGGCTGATTGACGGCAGACAGGAGGTCGGTATAATCGGGGAAGGGAGCTACTCCATTTCTCGCGCGAACTGACGCAGGCCCGCCACCACATCGTCGCCGTAGGCAGGGATCGACGCGATCATGAGCTCGGCACCGCGGGGCAGCGCCCTCTCGAGTTCTTCGGTAGCTCGAAGGATCGCCTCACTGCGCGCTCCCCTCGGGGAACTGACCGCCCGCCGCTGGCTCTTCTTACGCGCCCGGCTGAGGTGCCCATGGAGATGCGGGTCAGCGGCCTCCGTCGGACGCACCCACCCGCGCGATTCCTCGACCAGACCACGGGTGAGCAGGGCGCGCAGGACACGTCCGTCGAGGTGGTCAACCGGCACTGCGCCGGTCTGGCGAACGAGGTAGCGAAGCACCTCCTCCTGGCTTTTGCTCAGATCATTCGGAGTCACCACCCCCAGCCCCCGCCCGACAGATCGAGGATCTTCTTGGCGCGCCATGCTCTGCCCGGCCGGCGTCGCACTGACGCTCCCACCACACTCCACGATCAGGTTCAGTCTGAGAAGAGGTCGCAACACCCGTCCATCGATTTTAGATGCCAGGACGGATCTACGGCTGCAGATTCCGCGGAGAACTTCGAGCTGATGGGACTTTAGCGACATCGGGCGGAAATGATATGAGGAAGGTCGGGCATTGATACATACGCAATCTGCACTGTCAGTCGGTGTCGGACCAGAGCGTGCAGCCCTGCCCACCGTAGCCCATCCGCCTGCGGGGGTGGCGTGCCCGCCACTCTGGAGCGACAGACATTCAGTTCTGCCGCAGAGCGAACGGTTTCTGCGCGCTCATTTTCGGTCGTCCCTCTGCGGGCACAAACAGGGCGGTCCTTTCCCTAAGCACAGGGGCTGCACCCGCGCCGGGAGAACACGGATCTATGGACACCAACGACTTCGCCAGACTGATCGCGAGAGACGCAGGGTTGGGAATTCCTAATCTCGAATCAAGGGATTACGCGGCTGGCTCCTGCCAGATCTCGACTACGACGCGCAGCTCGTGGCCGACACCGCCGTCCCAGCGCTGCAGGCCTGGTGCAGCATAGTCTACCCCGTTCGCATACCTACCAGAATCTCTGCAATGGAAAAGTGGCGGGCGCTGCAGTCCAGTCTGGGTGAACAGCATGTGGAAGTGCAGGTTTTCCTACCTCTCGGCAGGCGGAACGGCAGGCGCCTCGTGGTCACGCCCGACGTGAGCTACCGAGGCGACGCGATGGTGATCATCGATGCGAAGTACAGAGCGCGGCGGACGGAAGCTCGTACGCGAATTGCAGCGGCAGACGCTTACGCGGCGCTGGCGTTCATGCACGCCGCAGGCGCGAAGCGGACCCTTCTGTTGTACCCGCGCGTTCCGCGCGGCGGAACCAGTGATCCTCCCGGAAGCGGTCAGCAGTTCGAGCAAATTGAGGTTGGAGAAGCGCAAATAATGGGTTTGGAAGTCGAATGCCTCGGCATCGCGGCGGACGGCTTCCAGACGTTCGCGGAGAGACTCGCACACGCGGTCGAGCCGTTCCTCCGTTAGCAGACGAAGCGTACACCTCAGCAGCGCAGTCGCCCCCTTCGAGGGTGGCCGCGCACCTCTCAGTGGTCGCTCCGTTTCTGCTCCACCTTAGATTCACCCCTAAAATGATCCAGATCACCTGCCCCCAATGCAAACGCGAGCTCCGCATCGAGGAAAGTGACCTCGGCCGAATGGCGAAGTGCCGGTTCTGCGAGCACACATTCCTGTTGGAGCTTCCGCGTACACGCATGCTCCGCTTCGCCAGGAGGGGGATGATCGCCGCGGCGATTGCCACCGCTGTGGCGGCGTGGTTTTCCTTTTCGGTCCTGGTGGCGTTCCTCTACTGGGGTTCACTCCTGGCGTGGGCAGTGCTGAGAAGAAGCAAACGACTGGTACCGAAGGCTGCAGCGGCAATCCTCGGGCCCGCGACGATCGGGCTGGGGCTGGTCGTCTGGACGCTCGTTCGACTTAACTACGCCGCTGACAGCGACCCGCAGGGCCCGCGCTGGCTCGCCACGGAACAGGCTTTCTTTCTCGACGCCTGGACGTATCTGAAAATCGCGAAATCACTATCGATATTCCTGCTCGTGCTCGCTGTGGCCGCGGTAGTTCACAACTTCTGGCCGCGGACTGAGGCACTAAAACGCGTGCTCACGCTGAAGGGCCACGTCGGCCGCTTGTGGCTGGTGGTAGTCACCGTCACCACCTTCACGTTCATTGCGGGTAGCGTGGGCACGGCTGAAGCAGCGAGGCTCGACGAGATCGCCAGGCAATCATATCGGGCGGCGTTCAAAGAGCGTGCGCACGCCAACCAACGCGTCCAAGCAAGTGCTGCAGTAGATAGCCAGGTTCCTACCGCCGTACGGCCTCTCGATGCCGCAGCTCTCTACGCAGCGTTCAAGGCGGCCGTCGCGGGGTGGTCGAGCGACACGATCCGTGTGTGGGTACCCACTGAAAAGCCACCTGCCGAACGGATTGCTGAGCGCGTCACGTCGCGTACGTTTGCCCGCCTACGGGGTTCGTACGATCCAGGCCCAAGGAATGAACCCACGGGTCCCATCAGGGGTCCTGAGTCCCCCCGACCTCAAGACGGACGTGGCGGTGTTGTTCCCAGTGATACGCGCAGCGGTTCGACATCAGGCGCTGAGCCGCACGTACAGCCTTCTAGGCCTGTAACGGTTCCCCGGGAAAAACCCGCGGACCGTGAGATTGCCGGACCCGGCCCTACTTCGGGTCTCAGTGACGAGCACAACGAAGTTGCGTCGGGGGCAGTCACCCCCGAACCGCGACTCGAACCTGTCAACTCCGCCGCCGAATGGAAGGCGCGGCGCGAAGCGGCCTCGACCATTGAAGCCGAGGCACAGCAACTCGACGCAATGGCTGATCAGAACGAGGCTGCCGCGAAGAAGGTGATCGTTGAAGCGGCAGGAAAGGTATTCTCGTCTGCGCTGGCCGACGTAGAGTTCGGGGATTTTATTTCCGCGTTCTTGAAGAAAGTTCTCGATCTCTACGCCACGAGCGTACGCCCCGGGAGGCTCTTCAACCTTTCCCAACGCTTTGCTCGCACCTTCATGTCGACGGAGGTGACACGGGACGCCTTCGCAGCAGACCTAGAGCAGCAGTTGCTCAAGCAGGCGCGGGATGCCGCTGCCGGTGGGCAGTGGTCCACCGCTCTTGAACAACTCGACCTCCTCCTCAATCTGGATGACTCTGCACCACGCCGCGCTGCGGCCGCGTTGCATCCCGAGTATATGTACCGGCAGGGAGCGTATCTACACAGCAGTGGATCGCTCGACGCAGCGGCCACCCAATACCAGAGGACCATCGAAAAGCATCCAGCTACGCGATGGGCCCGAGAAGCTCGGCGAGGTCTCGCCGACGTCAATATTGCAAGGCAAGTCAGAGACATTGAAGGTAGTGATCATGAGCCACTCGCAATTCCAGAATCAAAGGGTCCCAGTGGTCGGCGAGGTCAAGCGGCCGTCTCTATCGAAAATGGTACGGGAAGGACGCTTACCGTCTACTTCTCAGGTCCGCGCTCGGATTCGGCCGTTATCGGCGTAGGACAAACGACCACACTGTGGCTACCAGTGGGTGCGTACAGCGTCGCAGCACGCGTGAACGATCCCGATGTACTGCCATACGCCGGACCGGCTAACTATACGGCCCGGATCTACCCTTACTACTTCTACATTGGGCGTAGATAGTCGCCACAATGCGAAGACGCGCGGGGCACCCCAGTGCTGGAGCGCCCCGGTGGCGTTCACCTGGTGAGTCTGTCCGTTCGCGGCGCGCACGCAACTCCCTCGCGAATGCGGCAAGCGCATTCGCGAAGGCGTGCGGACGTCGGTCGGATAATGCGTTCACCTCGCCCACGAGGCGCTTGATTGCCCGCCGCAGACCGCCTTCGTCGACGTAACCCGTCGCGTGGCCAACGTTGCGCCACGTGCGGGCCGGCTCCTCCAGCAGCCCCACTGCGAGGAGCACGCGCGTCCACGCGAGCAGTCGCCGTGGCGGCGGCAATGCCTCGCGCGTGCACCAGCCCGCGAGCGTGCGTTCCCTCACCCCGAAAACCGCTGCCACATCGGTACTCAGGCCACCGTCTGCGGTCACTCCGCGGCCGCCCGGATGAGGCGTCATCGCGTTGCCGGAAGCATACCTGGAGAGCTCCTCGAGCCGGCGTTTGAAGGGGCGCGCGTGCGCAGCACGCAAGCGGGCGACGAGCGCTTCCGGAGGAGCCTCGATCGGCAAGTCCACCAGTTCGCTCACTCCCCACTCCAGCAGGGGGACGGACTTCGACAGCTCCGTGGAAGAGTCGGTGACGCTTGATCTACCGAGTGCTTTCCTCATGCGCGAGATGCCGCTGCAGTGGAATGGCCAAGGGCGCTACTCCAGCAGCGGTGGGTCGAACTCCGCGATGGATCCCTCGGTGCGACGCGACCGTGACAAGGAATGGCATGGCCGCACATACCTCCGTGGGGCTTATAGTTGGTCCCCAGGGCAGACCATCGAGGGAGCCTACGAGGTGGAGTTTCGGTCTAAAGGCTAATGGGTAGGCGTCGAGACTGAGTGCCCTGGTACGCACGTCGTCCTGGGTGCGGCCGTTTGCATCTGGCAGAGTCCTGGGTCAAAGATTTCCGCCGGAGAAGTAATCCTCGATTGAGACTCCGTGGGCCGATGCGTTGCCCAACGCATCGTTGACTTGAAAGGAGCAGCAGAAGCACTGCACCTCATAGATGTACCACCATGCGTCCCCGGTTTCCTCGTCATGATCGCGCTCGACGAACAGCACGAGTGCGTTAACACCGCACACGGGGCACTTCCTCGCTTCGCGGACATCATGCTCCCGCTCCAGAACTGAACGAGCGACATTCTCGTACCGCAGTCGATAGCGCTCATTGAACGCTTTGGCGATCGGGTGTGCCCGCATCGGGCTGGCGTAGGCCGCTCGACCGAGCTCCTTCAAGTAGGCTATTTGCCTGAGGTCATACCGACCTGCTGCGAAGTGCATCTCCACTTCAGAGAGAGGGTCGATGCCGGAGGCGAGTGGGGCATGGCGCCAGAATCCACCCATCGTACTGTACTGGGGCAATGCGACGACGGCAGAGACGAAGGGAAGGATGTACTCGCCCACGAGCTGATCCAGGGCCGGGTAAAGCAGAACGAACGTGCCCTCGTGGATCAGGTGATTGCGGAGCCGGGCCAGCTCCCGCAGCGTGTGCTCGTGTCGCGAGGCGATCTGCTGCGCTACGCGTGCCGGCGAGTGCGCAACCAGCAGGTCGAGCACGTTGCCAAAGTTGAGCCTATGGACGTTCTTAGCCGGGCGTGAGAGCTGTCCGGCCGCGATCTCTTCCACCAGAAGATCCTTGCAGGTCAGCTCGGCGAAGTGTTGGAAGTGGAGGAGACACTCCGTGCTGGCGGCGGCATAATCATGGTTATGATTGAACTCAATCGTTGGACGTTCCAGCTTGGTGTTATCGAAGAGATGAAGCGAAAGCCGCATTGTTTTGTAGGTCGAAAAATAAGCCTTTACCGCGCTCTCGAGGGTGAGCAGGGCGACGCTCTTGAGATGACGCTCCTGAGCGCCAGCAGCGAGATCGAAGCCGTCATTCGTCAAATTCCGCAGGGTAACCATCGGTTCGCTTTGGTTCCAGTGTGAACTGTCGTGGGCAGAATCTCCCAGTGGCTTCGTAAAGAAGTTCCGAGCCGGAATATACACTCCATCTCGCGCACCAACCTTCTCAACCCGGCGACCACGTCGTCCGCATACGCTGGGTGAGCGGCATCATCAGCTCAGCATCACGCGGCAGAGCCTCTTCGAGCTGCTCCACTGCGCGGAGGATCGCTCCACGCGCGCTCCCCTCGCCGAGTGGCCCGCGCGACGTATGCTTCGCTCCCGTTCCTTCCGGGTATGACTCAGGAGGTACGGCGGAGCGGACTCGGTTGGACTCACCCACCCCCATTGACTCTTCCACCAAGTCGCGGCTTAACACAGCACGAAGCACCCGGCCAATCCGCCGGGACCTCGCCAGTCTGGCGCACCAGGTAGCGCAGCACTTCCTCTTGGGCAGCGCTCAGGCCCACGCCTGTCGGGAGCTGCCGCGATGCTCTTGATGCAACCGTCTAGGCGATGCAATCTGCGCCGACTGGCCGCGCTCGACCAGACCACATGGCTCGGCGATTACTCCTGCTCGGTGATGTCGCGATTGTCCAACGGGGAGGCATCAAACAGCCGGTCTTTTTCGTCGGTGGAGCAACGTGGATCCTGGACCTTGACGCGCCCCTCCTGCCGGGCCCATTCCTCAAGCGTGGAGCTTTTTCGGGACACTCCTCGCGGGAGCGGGATGTGAGCTCGCTGGAGCAGTTCGCGGTAGACTCGAGCGCATCGAGGTACCGAGAGACGCTCGGAACACTCGGTTCCGAAGTGGGGGGTGGGGCGGGGCCGCCGCTTCCCCATTTTGCCGAGGCTCTCGCCCACATCGCGGAGGGGTATCGTCGGATCGGCGATATTCCGCGGGCGCTTCGTCTGTTCGGGACCTCCTTCTCCCTGTGGCGCCGTCTCGGACAGCGCAGCCGAATGTGCTGGTGCCTCTGGGGACTCGGCAGCACCCTCCGGGTAGTCGGCCGCTACCCTGAAAGCACGTACTGGCTGCGGCAGGCGTTCGACATCGCGCGTTCCTCGGGCGAGAGGCGGTGCGCGTTGTGGTCGGCCGCGGAGATTGCCGAGGTCGATCGCATCGTCGGGAATCGCCGCCGGGCGCTCGCTGCCCATTTTGACTTGATGGACGAGTTCTGCAAACTCGGCGACGAGCGCGGGGTCGCATGGGCCTATTCAGGAATCGCGCAGATTTACCGAATGGAGGGAGAATTTGCCCGGGCGGCGCAGATGTTCTGGCGTGCTGAAATTCAGAGTGTCCTGATGGGGGATCCGGTGGGGGTTGCCTGGGCGCACCGAGGCCAATCGGAAGTCGCCAAAGAACGCCACGACCTCACCACCGCAGAGGGGATGGCGGCACGAGCGATCCAAGGATTCGAGTCGAAAGGCTACCCCACAGGGGTGGCATACGCGAAGAAGACGCTCGCGGAGATCCAGCTCGCGAGAGGGGACCTGATCTCCTCTCACGCGACGATCCGCTCCGCGATCGCAGACTTCAAGCAGGCAGGTGAAACTCGCGGCTATGCGCTCGCGCTCAAGACACTCGGTGACGTGCACCGAGAGAGTGAGGAGTTCTCGGAGGCGCTGCTTCAGTACCGAACAGCTCGGAGCCTGATCGGCGAAATGCGGTTGCGCCTGTCCACGAGCTTTGATCCGACGGCATCCTGGGTCGCCCTGCGCCGGCGGTTTGAGAAACGGCGCTTCTTTCACGGTGGGAGGAGGCCGGGTTGATCGCGACTTTGTTCGGCGACCCTTCCCGTCCAAAGACATTCCTCGTGGGCGCTGGCATCTCGCGGGATGCTCCCGCCTCCCTTCCAACTGGGGCCGAGTTCTCGGCAGCGATCCTTGATGCCGTCGTCGCCGGAGATTCGTTCCTCGCGGCGGCCGTGGCTCCGCTGATGACAAAGCTGTGGGCGGGTGCGCTGGGTTGCCGCCTAGAGGTTTTGCTGGAGATCGCCAGGGACGGCCTCGGAGATGCCGTCGTGGGAATTACGGAATGCCTGCTGGGGGGCTCCCCCAACCAGTACCATTTCGAGCTCGCCGCGGCGCTGAACGCCGGTCACACAGTAGTGACTGTGAACTTCGACATGCTGATCGAAGCGGCGTACGAGGCGCTCTATGGCCCGCATGGCCTTCCAGTGGTCGCATCCACCGCGCATGGATGCGCATCGCTACTGCGGACTTGGCCTCCGCGAACCGGCTTGCTCTTCAAGATCCACGGGTCGCTGCGCGACACCCGGGGGAGGCGCGCGTGGGGCTCCATCCAGGCGACGCTTGCCTCAATGAGCAACGGGCTTCCGGGCCCCAAGAAGAACCTGCTGCGAAAGGTACTACGCGATCACGACGTTGTGATCATGGGGTACAGCGGGATGGACGACTTCGACATCACGCCGTGTCTTCGCTCCGACCTGCCGCACGCCCGGGTCCTCTGGATCCACCACGAGGCAACCCGAATGCGCCTCCGTTCCTCGACAGCCCTCGCACGAGCCACCGCTTCCGCGTACCCGAGCACCACGATGGTCGCCCGGGTGCCGGAGGGACTGCTCGCGACCGGCAGAACGCGCGCCGTCGTGGGACGCATCCCCTTCTATCCGCGGGTCCCTACTGGACGCGGAACACACGGAGTTACGGTAGACTGGAAGCGCAAAATGGTACGGGCGATCGCCTCGTTTTCTCTCTCGCGCTATCAACGGCTGCGCTACGTCGCGAAGCTTCTGCAGCACAACGGACTGCTCGCCGAGGCCGAAGCGTGCTTCCTGGAGATCCTTCGTTCGGTTTCGGGGTTCGACCGCGCGACCACCCTCGACGACCTCGCACAGTGCAAGTACCTGCAGCGAGCGTTCGCCGAGGACCTTCGGCTCCGCGCTGAGGCGCGACGAAAAGCTCGCGCCGACCACAGCCGGAGCGCCGCCGTCTTGGTCGGGGGTACGTGGCTAGGTTCCGGCGAAAGCTACCGGAATATCGCGAATTACCGCTCCGCCCGTGCCGCGTTCGAACGGGCACTGGCGTGTCTTCCCCCTGATGGCGAGTTCACCAAGCGAGGGTATGCGCTCTCCGGCATCGCCGGCATCGACCGCATGAGGAGCCGGTTCCCGGAAGCCTACGATTCGTACCAGGCGGCGATCGCCTGCTTCAAGCGGAGCAGGCACTTGGCCGGAGCGCTCTACGCGGAATGGGGAATCGCCGAGGTGCAGAAGTACTGGGGAAACCTGGACCGTGCGATGCGCCACCATGAATCGGTGCACCGGTCTGCCGAAGCCATGGGGCATCGGACGCTCACCGGCGGGGCATTGTGGGGACGCGCGGAACTGCACCGCATACGCGCAGAGTTCGGAGAGGCTGCGAGCCTTTACGAAGAGGCGCTGGACCGGTTCCCGCCTGGCGATCTCGCGGGTTGCTCCTGGGTCAAGGAAGGCATCGCGCAGGTCAAGGCCGCGACGGGTAAGTCACCTATTCGGGAACTTACCGAGGCGGAGTCCGGCTTCGTGCATCTTAGAGCGACACTCGGGTTCCATGCGGTCCTCCTCGATCGGACGCTATTCCTTCTTCAGGAAGGTCGGCCGGCCGACGCCCGCGCGGAGCTCGGACGTGCCCGGGTGAACGAGCTGCCCCCCAGGGACCGGGCGAACTACTATGTCGTCGCCGGCCAGGCATACGGGATTCCCAGGGGTGAAGCGATGCTCCGGAAAGCCGAGAGGATTTACCGAAGGCTGGAAATGCACCACGCACAGGTCGGCGTGGGCATACTCCTCCTCGAGTCCCGTGGCGTGCTGTCGACCCACGACGGAAACTTCGCCGCTGTGCGCCGCTTGGCGCGGGCGCACGACTACTCCGTAGAGCTACGTGCCCTATCCGCGCTCGCGCTCTCGGGCGGTGGGAAGTCGGGGTACAGGTTTCCTCTCTACTGACGGACTGAAGGAACGGCGCTGCCCCGCACCGGTGGCGCCACGTCAGTAGAACAAATGTGCTCGGCGCGCGCTCCACGACTTGACGGGGGGCGCCGCTACCCGCGAGAGGACGATGGCAGGACACAAGACGAAGCGTCTCACGGCGGAGAATTGGCTTGAGCCGGATCCCGTCTCCACGCTTTTAGCGGTGGTGGACCGAAGGGACGGCTCCGTTCGTCCATTAGCCCCAGAGGACTATGTCCAGCCTGCGCTCCAACCACAGCTGACGTCGATGGTGCCGGAAGATGTCCACGATCTTTTCGAAGTAGCCAGAGGCGCGCTGGCTTACGGGTACTACTTTTACCCGCTCCTCACTATAGCGGCAGACCAGTGCGTCCGGGTGGCTGAGGCCGCCGCCAAGCTCAAGGCAGAAGATCTAGGCTGTCCGAAACGGATCTCGACCTTCAACGACCAGATCGACTGGCTGGTGAGCGCGGGTGCCATTTCCACGCGTGATCAGGAGTACTGGCACGGGCTGCGGTACTTACGAAACGAGAGCTCGCATCCGCGGTGCCAGCACATCTTCACGCCGGGTATCGCGTTCAACACGTTTCATCATGTTGCCGATCTCGTGAACGGCCTGTTCGGCACCGCCCCTTCGGGATAAGCGACCGCACAGGTTGCTAGAGAGAACAAGAGCCATGGACACCAACGGCCTCGCTGGCTTGATCGCGAGCGATGCGGGGATTCCCGATCTCGAACCGAGGATTACGCAGTCTTGCTTCTACCAGACCTCGACTACGACGCGCAGCTCGTCGCGATAAAGGAGCTGCTCGCGGGCCAAGCCGAGGCAGCGAAAGGGCGGCTTGATGCCGCGTGAGCGGGCTCAGCGGATGAGACTGGCCGAGGCCGCTGGGTTGTCACCCTCCTCCCGGTATCGCATTCAGTGCGACACCATCGCTTGCACCGGCTGGCCGAGGAAATCGAGATGGCGGAATTTTCTTCCGTTTGGAGTTATTGGAAGTTTGCCCATGCCGTGCGGCGGGAGTGGAGGTTCACGCGGAATGCTGAGCAGACGGCCTTCCTCGAAGCCGTGCTTGCCACCAGCGAACGGCGGCGGGAAGTTCTGCCTGCAGGCAGTCTGGTCTTTCGCGCGCAGCTCGGCTGCGAGTGGCCTGCCGACGCCGAGGAGGAAGCCGAAGACCCCGGCCCACGCCCATTTCCGCCGGCGCGCATGAAGCCCCTCAGCGACCGCGCTTCGGAAGGTAGAGTCAATCCGCGAGGCATCCCCTGCCTCTACACCGCTACGCATGCCGAGACCGCGGCCGCCGAGGTTCGGCCGTGGATCGGAGCCTACGTTTCGGTTGCGCAGATGAAGATCGTTCGCGACATCACCGTGGTAAACTGTACATCGGACGACAAGCGGAACATGATCTATCTCAAGGAGCCATCACCCGCAGAGCGTGAGATTGCGGTGTGGAGGGACATAGACCGCGCGTTCGCCCAGCCCGTCGATCGGGACGACCAACTCGCCGAGTATGTCCCGACCCAGGTGATTGCCGAGATGTTCCGAGGCCAAGGACTGGATGGTGTTGCCTATCGAAGCTCGTTGGGGGACGGTCACAATATCGCCTTGTTTGATCTGGACGCTGCCGTCGTAATCAACTACACGGTCCACGAGGTTCGTGAGATCCGTTTCGACGTGCCGGAGGTTGCGAATCGTCGATATGTTAGGGAGCACTATCCGCAACTCACCCAGAATGGTGATAGCGCGGACCTCTGATGAGTCCGTGCCGTGGTGTCTCGCGAGGACGAAGAAGAGGACTCCTGCTGCCCGTGCGGCGATCCCAGTCCAGCGAAGACAAGCACGCCGGCGACTCGCGGGTTACCGCGAGGTACCAACTAATTTCGGATGGCCAGAACAGAACGGGAGGTTGAGTGTCGATTCAGTTACCAACTTTCAGGTCCGTTGACGCCACGTGGCTCCGCCGTAAGTTGTTGATAAACCAGGGGAGCTAGTTACCAACTTTATTTCCCTGGCACACCACGGTGGCCTTGGGTGGAAGACTGGCGATCCCATGAACGGACGATCCGATGATCCACCGAGGCTCGATCCCGCCCCTGCGCAACCGCCGCGTCGTTACGCGTCATCCCTGAGTGGTATCCGGCCGTGTGCTCCCGCATGGGAGCGCGCGGCCGTTCTCGTTCCACGCGACCACCGGAGGAGGCCCCATGCGAAAACTGACGCTGGACTGCGACGCGCTGCGGGTGGACTCGTTCGAAACCTCGCCCGAGAGGGCGCACAAGACCGGGACGGTACGCGGCCACGCGGAGGCGGGCATCTTCTGGACGGTGGTGCGGGAGATCACGAAGACGCAGGTGAGCGTACAAGGCTACAACTCGTGCGACCCGGACGTGTTCACCTGCGGCGACACCTGCGGTGATCGCTGCCACACGCTCCCCGCCACGTGCATGACGTGCACGCTGGACGTCTGCTGCCCTCAGCAGACGGGTGACGGCGGGCTCTGATATGAGCTGTCGCTTGGGCCGAAACCAGAATCGGAACGAGGAGGAGCCGAGATGAAGAAGATGACGCTGAGCCTGGACGCGCTCCGGGTGGAGAGCTTCGAGACCGACGCCGACCACCCCGCGCGCGGCACCGTCCGCGGCCACGATGGCTCGGACGTGGTGATCGACGGCAGCAACGACATCAGTTGCGACACCTGCCAGACCTGCGACGACTCGCAGTGCGACTCATGCTGGTTCAACACCTGCACCTGCCACAGGTACTGCGTCGGCGAAGCGTGACCCGACGGCGCTCCGGAGCAACAATCCCGCGGCGCGGCTGGAGAAATCCGGCCGCGCCATGTCGTTTTCTGCCCGGCGGCAGAGTGTTGCCTCCGTGCCCTTGCGAGACGGAATCCACCTCACCAACTTCGTTCACCTGTTTCTCCGGCGGACCATCCACCACGACACCTCGATGAGCAGGCCCCAGCGAAACGACCCGTGCCCGTGCGGAAGCGGAAAGAAGTACAAGGCGTGCTGCATGGGCGTCGATCGCGACATCGACCGCACCCTGCGCGTGGTGGGCGGCATGCTTTCGCACGGGGAGGCACCGTGGAATCCGGCCGCGCGCGCGGCCGACGCGTGGGAAGCGGACGTGGTGCCGTTGGCCGGCGGGTTCCGCGACGAGCCCGACGCTGCTCCCGCCGTGGTGATGGTCGGGGCGGCGGGGTTCATCCTGCGCGCGGACGTGCTCGGCAACCGGCCGACCGACGTGCAGGGGCGTGCCCGGGCGGTGGCCGAGGCGGTGCTGGCGGCCGGACGCCAGGTCGGCGTGCTGCCCCCGACGCTGCACGTGCGCGACGAGCCGCTCGCGGGGGCGCTGGGTCCGGAGCTGGAGCCGCGCGGGATCGCGGTGGTGGCCGCACCCATGGCGGAGCTGGACGACGCGATCCAGAGCTCGATCGAGCACCTGATGGACGACCGTGCCCTGGCGTTCATGCGCACGCTCGGCTCGTGGCGCGAGACGGAGACTTCGCCAGCGGAGCTGGCGGCGTTCCATGCCGCCGCGGCGGCATTCTACCGCACCGCGCCATGGAAGCGCGTCAGCTCGGACGAGGTGCTGGTGATGACCACCGAGGGCGCGGGCACCTTCCTGGCGGTGGTGATGGGGAGCGGCGGGATGGAATTCGGGCTGGTGCTCTACTCCAACGAGGCGGACCTCGACGACCTGTACGAGCACGACCACGAGCCGATGGCGGCGCTGCGGCAGATGCGCGGTTACGCGCTGACGGTCGGCTTCGAGCGCCGGTCGCGGCTTCCCCGCCCGATGCAGCGCGAGGTGGCCTCGGCGGGGTGGGAGATCGCCGGCGACGCCGCGTATCCCATGCTGTACGGGCTGCGCCTGCCGGGCTTTCGCGTGACCGCCGAGCACGTGCGGCTGATGACGGGCGGGCTGGCGGCGGTGGCGTTCGATGTCGGCGGCGCCGAACTGCCGGCCACTGTGCGCGAGATCCTGGACCGCATGGTGATCCGCGTCGAGCGGGAGGACGAAGACGAGCTTCCCTGGGCGGAGCTCGAGGAGGCGCACGTCATCGGCCCCACCGGCCCGAATGCGGACCCCGGAGCCGTGCTGCCGTACGTGTGGGCCGCCGACATGAACGAGTACGAGCGGCTGCAGAGCGCCGAACTGGAGCGGGCCGGCCGGTTCGAAGGCTGGCTGCGGGAGCGCGGGCTATCGAAGGCCGCGCAGCGGCGGCACCTGCGCAACGCGCGCACGTGGTGCGAGTACCTGGCCGGGATGGCCGTTCCCGCGCAGGCGGCCACCGAGATCGATCTGCGCAACTACCTGTACGACTGGTTCCCGCGAAAGGAAGCGCTGCCGAAGGACGTGGAGCGCGTGATCGACCAGTCGCTGCTCGTGTTCTTCGGTTGGCTGGAGGCTGAGGAGGGAATCGGGTATCCGTGGGCCGCGGCCGTGCTCCACGAGTTCGGCCGCGTGTCCGGCGAGCGCGGCCCGGCGCCGGAGGGCGCGTACTGGGAAGCGGAGGTGCGGGAGTGGCGCGGGATGTTCTTCGGAGACCTGGACGACCGCATGATGCTCCCGGACCGCGACCTGCCGGGCACCGAGCACGGATGGCCGGCCATGATGAACGCCGAGATCGCCCATCTCCACAACGAGTTGCAGCGCCGGTGGCTGATCTGGTACGACGAGGCGGTGCGCGGCGGGGTGACGGACCTGGAGGAGCTCTACGTGACGCTGGCGCTGCGCCAGCGCGGCTGGGAGAACACGCCGCATCCGCAGGTGGGCGGACGCACGCCGCGGCAGGTCGTGGCCGCGTACGAGCAGGAGCAGGAAGGAACGCCGCAGCTGTCGTTCGCGGACTTCGGGTGAGCACCGGCCGGTGTGAATGGTGACGAAGAGCGGCCCGCGATCGACCTCGCGGGCCGTTTCGCGTTCCAGGTGGCGTGGAGCTACGCGCCCGCCGCGCGCGAGACCGGCTCCTCGTCGCCCAGCCGCTCGAGGATGAGCCCGGCGGTGGTGAGGTGGTCGCGCGCCAGGTTGTGGCCCGCGTCGAGCAGCACCGTCTCCGCCACGCCGGCGGGGAGCGCGGGGGCCAACGCGGCGGGATCGTCGCGGCCGTTGACGACGAGGATCCGCATTCCGCGGAGCGCCTGCAACTCGGGGAGGACGGGGACGTCGCCCGGACGCTCGTGGTGGCCGAAGAGATCGGCCCAGCGGAAGCGGAAGCTGCCCAGCCGCGCGGGCGAGAGGAGCGCGAGCAGGCGCACGCGTTGCCGCAGCCCAGGATCCATCCGCCGCGCGACGAACGGCAGCAGGTCCGCGCCGCGCGAGAGGCCGATCATCATCACCGAATCGGCATCCCACGCTTGGAGATAGTGTCGCAGCACAGCCTCAACGTCGCGTGTGACGCGCGCAGGCGTGCGGCCGAAGAGCAGATAGGTGCGCGCCTTCAGGCCGACGGTGGAGATGCCGTGCTGCGCCAGCTCGCGTGCCAGGCCGCGCACCAGCATCGCCCAATTGCCGTCTCCCGTGAAGACGAAGGCGAGGGTGCGTCCCGGCTCCTCCGCGCGCTCCTCGACCAGCGGGAGGTGGCGCAACGCGCGGGGCTGCTCGTCGCGCCGGCGGCGGAGCAGCCTACGGATCGCATCGAACGAAGAAGAAAGGGGCACGCGCGCTCCCGTTCGCGGTAATCGTCATCTCCCGTAAAAGCAGGCGGCGTACCAGCATCCATGGGAAAGAACCGAGGCGGGCCCGACTCCGGGCCCGCCTCGCATCACATCTCAAATATCCAGGAAACTACGCCGCGACGCTCGCCTCGGGCTGCTTGCCGTCGGACGGCGGGCGGTCGATGGTGAGGCGGTCGATCACCCGCACCTTCGGCTCGTGGACCGCGTCGAAGTAGGGGGTGCCGGCGGGGGCGCTCGGGTGGAACTTCCACTTGCCCGGGCCGTCGACGCCGTACGACCACAGGTGCAGCTCGCCCGTCTTCGCGATCTTCAGCCGCACGAAGTTCTTGTACGTCTCCAGGTGCTGCGCCGAGAACGCCTCGTTGTAGTTCAGCGCGGGCAGCAGGAACAGGCTCAGCAGCAGCGACCCCAGGATCCCGCCCAGCCCCACCATCCCCACGATGAAGAGCAGCGCGTTGCCGAGCGAGTTGACGTTCGCCAGCGGCTGCGACAGGAGCCAGGTGAGCCCCACCGCCAGCCCCAGGTGCGCGAAGCCGTGGACCCCGCCGACCCCCACCTTCACCGCCGTGCGCAGCTTCTCGTAGCGCAGCAGGAGCTTCGAGCGCTCCACGTCGGGCGTGGTGAACGCGATCATCCCCGTCACGAACAGGAGCGAGAAGGCGATGACGGCGGGGGAGTACTTGGCCACGTTCCAGAAGCTGGCCGCCACGTCCATCCAGCGCACGCCATCCTGGTGCACCTCCTCGATGAAGCTGGTCTGGATGTATGCCGAGGTCTTGCTGGCGCTCTGGAGGAACCAGGCGAAGAGCGCGTACATGGCGCCCAGGAAGATGGCGAACGACGGGTTGTGCCAGAACGAGAAGATCGCGCCCCACTTGATGCCGGTGGACGCCTTCAGGTCGGGGTAGAGCGGGCCGCGCTGCCAGGACTCCTTCGTGTCCGCCGGCGTCTCCAGGTCCAGCGTCTCGGGAAGGAGCTGCGTGCCCAAGAGGTACGCGCCGCCGCCTCCCGCGGTGATCTTGTGGCGCGCGGTGCCGGACTCGCCGCCGGTGCTGTAGCGCGCGTAGTGGTGCAGGTCGCCCGTGAGCGTCAGCGCGAGCTGGGCGCCGGTGGGCGCGATCACCGTCTTCTCGAAGTACGCCAGGTTGTCGAACGCGTCCACGTCGCTGCGGGTGTGCGCCCACGCGGGCTCGGGGGTGCAGAGGATCACGCGGTCGCCCTCGCGCAGCTCGCGTGCGACCTGGCAGAAGTACTCGATCTGCGGGCGGTCGATGTCGGACTGCAGCTGCACGTCGACGCCGAACACCCACCAGCGGTGCGGCAGCCGCAGCGCCCAGTAGCTGCGCGACTGCCGCGTGCGCCACGCGCCGATCCAGCGGCGCTGGCAGAACTGGCGGATGAAGCTGGTGAGCCCGTCGTACCAGTCGTGGTTGCCGGGGATGGCGAACAGGTGCGGCGGGTCGGCGTCGGTGACCCAGGGGAGCGCCGCCTCGTACGGCCCGGCCAGGCGGTTGGCGTACTCGTCGCGGCTGGCGGTGGGATACACCTGGTCGCCGCCCATCACCAGCACGTGGCCGCGGCGGGTGCGCTCGCCGTCGATGGCGCCGTCGGCGCGCACCGCCTCCTCGCCGAACGTCGGCGCGGGGAGCTCGGGGCGGCCGAGGAGCCAGGCGACGGTGTAGGTGGGATCGAACCCGTCGCCCAGGTCGGCCACGAAGTCGAGCCAGAAGTCGCCGTCGGTCTCGACATGGGCGTCGTAGGTGAAGATGCGGCCGTCGGCGGTGTCGGGACCGGCCTCGTCGGCGTCGTGCTGGTGCAGCGCGGCCAGCGTCTCGCGGCGGTCGGCGTATTCGCCGAACGCCGCCGACAGCACCGCGCGCACGGCGGTGACGGCCAGCTGCCCCGGCGCCAGCCAGCGCACCATCTTCGCGGGCGTGAAGGGGAGCTCGGCCGGGCCGGCCGGCGCCGCGATCTTGCCGACGGGCACCTTTTCGGGGGCGGTCGTGGCGGATGTGACTTCGCTCATTGGAGGGAAAGTGGATCGATTGTGGAGGGAGGATGGCGCGGGAGGAGGCGCCGCTCACACGTATGTTTCTCTGCGAGAGGCGGATAGGCAAGGCTTTCGATCGAAAACCGCCGCACTTCGTCAGGAAGGAGGAAGCTCCAGATCGGCGATCAGGCCGGTTTCAGGATCGAAGATCTCGAAACCGCGAGACGAGGCAGCCCGGCGAAGCTTCTCGTCGGAGCAGACGAACGAGATGGTTTCCCCCGGGACCAGGCTCTGGAGCCATTCGGCGGTGCAGATGTGAAGCGTGTCCGCGGCACCGACGCCGCGCTCGCGCAAGGTGTGCAGCGCCGCGAGCGTGGCGTCGTACACGAACCTCGGCAGCGGGACGACGAAGAACCGGGTGCCGAGATCGCCGAGAAAGTCGTTACGGGCAGTCTGATAGGTACGGGTGGAGATCTGCTCCTTTCGCCAGAGCTTGGCGAAGCTGGCCATGGTCTCTACCGCGACAAGATCGGAGATGAAGAGTGAGCCGTGCAGGCGGCGAAAGGCCGCGTTCACGGTGTCCGTCCCCTTCTCCGGGATGTATGCCTTGATGACTGCGCTCGCATCGAGGAAGTACACGTCCGCGTTGTTCATGAGAACAGGCGAATGAGCGCGGCGAGCCACCACGGACGGCGGCGACCGGCAATTCGGGGCGGCCGCGGTGTACCGCTGGGGATGCGAACGCCGGCCTCGGCGAGACGCCGGTTGCGCTCCGCGGTCCGGTCGTCCAGCGGCATGGTATCCTGTGGCGTCACGGTCTCCGGCATGACTCTCCTCCCCCAGGATCGTATGGTCGCGATGTTCCGGGAACGTTGTCTCAACCCGTTCAGGCCGTCAAGTCATCCGAAGCTGAACGATAAAAACACGCCACCCGCGGAGCGCTTGCTCCACGGGTGGCGAGTTGGGACAGGCCGGATTCGATCAGTCCACCGTCTTCGCGCGGGGTTCGACGTCGAAGTCGTCGGCGGCCACGGCCACGCGGTCGTTCACGCGTCGGCGGAGCGCCATGATGGTGTTGGGCGCGCGCGGCTGGTACACGCGGTTGCTGAGCAGCACCGACCAGGTGTGGCGCTCGGGGTCGATCCAGATCGACGTCCCCGTGAAGCCGGTGTGGCCGAACGACGCCTGCGACGCCTTCAC
Organism: Longimicrobium sp.; assembly: GCA_036377595.1. NCBI lineage: Bacteria > Pseudomonadati > Gemmatimonadota > Longimicrobiia > Longimicrobiales > Longimicrobiaceae > Longimicrobium > Longimicrobium sp. The sequence goes on from DASUYB010000105.1 coordinate 173,510, forward strand.
CCCGAACCCGCCGCTGCCGTTGGGGCCCGGCGTGTCCCACCCCAGCGCGCGGGTGCCGGCGCCCGGCTGGCGCGCGGTGAACATCCGCACCGTCTCCTCGCGGAAGACGCGCACGCTGTCCAGCTCGCCGCCGTTGGCCAGCATCGCCGCGAAGCGACCCAGGTCGTGCGCGGTGGAGAAGAGCCCCGCGTTGCCCGCCACGCCGCCCAGCGCGCGGGCGATGGGGTCGTGCACCAGCCCCTGCACCGGCTCGTCGTTCTCGTCGCGCAGCGTGGGCGCGCAGGTCTGGCATCCCGCGCCGGGGAGGTAGGTGGTCGCGCGCATCTTCAGCGGGCCGTACACGCGGCGGTCCAGCAGCCGGAACAGCGGCTCGCCGGCGGCGCGCTGCGCGGCGGCGAAGAGCACGTTCATCCCCACGTCGCTGTACACCACCGCCTCGCCCGGCTCGCGCACCAGCGGGGTGCGCAGGAGCTGGCGCCACGCCGCGTCGGGGGTGGCGGCGTCCAGGGCCACGCCCGCGGGGAGCCCGGAGGTGTGGGTCAGCAGGTGGCGGATCGTCACCCGCTCCTTCGCGCCGCCCGAGAACTCGGGGAGGTAGCGCGACACGGGCGCGTCCAGGTCCATCTTCCCGTCTTCCACCAGCAGCATCACCGCCGGCGTGGTGGCCAGGACCTTGGTGAGCGAGGCCAGGTCGTACACGGTGCGGTCCGCGTCGACCTTCGCGGCCGACGCGCTCCAGCCGATGCGGCCGATGCCGCGCTCGAGCACCGTCTGGTCCTCGCGCCCGATGGCGAGCGCCGCGCCGGGGAAGGCGCCGGCGCGCACCTGCGCCCACACCGCAGCCTCGGCCTCGTCGAGCGGGGCCAGCGCGAGCTTGCGCGTCTTCGCCACCTCGTGCGCGGCTGCGACGTCGGCGCGCGGGGCCGTGGCGTTCGCGGTGAGGCGGCGCGTGACGGCGGCCTCGTCCACCGTGGCGGCCGCGCGGGTGCTCGTCGCGATGGCGCCGCCGTAGGCCAGCGTGGCCACGGCCGCGGCGATCAGCAGCGACTTCGGATCAGCCTGACGACGATGTCTATCCATTCACGCACCTCCATCCGGAGGACGTCCAGCGTACCCGTCCTTGACAGTACGATCTGTAACCCGTTGTGGTTGCACATCTTACAACCTGCGTACACGAAATGTAGCAGAAGGCTTCCAACGGCTGTACCCTTGCCTCCCAGATCTTCACCGGCCGCTAATCTTTCGTTCAGGGATGAACTGATGGTTTCACACAGAGGTCACAGAGACGAAAAGAGAGGCACGGAGAACTCAGCGCGGTCCTCTGTGCCTCTTCTTTTCCCCTCTGTGTGATTCGTTTCTTCTCACGCCTCGCCGTTGAGCAGGGCCTTGAGCGTGTCGCGGTAGCCGCGGGTGGAGGTGACCTCGGCGCCGTTCTGCATGATCACCACGTAGTCGCCGCGGAACCAGGGCTGGATCTCGCGGATGCGGTCGACGTTGACGATGGCGGAGCGGGAGATGCGCAGGAAGCGGCGCGGGTCCAGCACCTCGGCCAGCTGCGTCATGGTCTCGCGGATGATGTACGTCTTCGGGCCGGCGTGCACCTTCACGTACTTGCCGTCGGCCTCCAGCCAGTCGATGTCGGCCACGGGCTGCAGGAAGGCGCGCTCGCCCACGCGGATCACCAGCCGCTCGCGATAGGCCCGCCCGCCGCGCAGCTCCTCGAGCAGCGCCAGGATCTGCCGCCGGTCGCCGCCGGCGTCGGGGCGGCGGAGATGGGCGCGGGCGCGGTCGATGGCGCGGGCCAGGCGCTCCTCGTCGAACGGCTTGAGCAGGTAGTCCAGCGCGTGCACGTCGAAGGCGCGCAGCGCGTACTGGTCGTAGGCGGTGACGAACACCACCTCGGGGATGTCGGGCGCCAGCTCGGAGAGCACCGCGAACCCGTCGAGCCCCGGCATCTGCACGTCGAGGAAGATCAGGTCGGGACGGGTGGCGCGGATCTCCTCCACCGCCTGGGTGCCGCTGGCGCACTCGCCCACCACCTCCACGTCGTCGTGCGCGCCGAGCATGCGCCGCAACAGCTCGCGCGCGAGCGGCTCGTCGTCCACGATCAACGAGCGTAGCGTCGTTGTCATCTCGATACGATCAACGGATTTGTCTCACGCAGAGGGCGCAGAGGACGCAGAGAGCCCGGCACGACGTCTTTCCTCTGCGACCTCTGCGGCCTCTGCGTGAGGATTTTCATCTCAATCCCCCTGAATGCCGCTCGGCGTGCGCTCGTGGACGCCGGCGGGGAGCTCGATCAGCACCTCGCAGCCGCCTTCGGGCCGGTCAGCGATCTCGAAGCGGTGGTCGGCGCCGTACAGCTGCTCCAGGCGCGCGCGGGTGTTGCCCAGGCCCACGCCCTCGCGCCGGATGCCGCCGTCCAGCCCGGCGCCGTCGTCCAGCACGCGGATGGTCAGCCGCCCGTCCTCCGTGTGGCTCTCGACGCGCACGTGGCCCGGGCGCTCGAGCCGCGAAAGGCCGTGGGTGATGGAGTTCTCCACCAGCGGCTGCAGGAGGAGGCGCGGGACGAGCAGCCGCCGCGTCTCCGGGGCCAGGTCGTAGTCCACGGACAGGCGGCCGCCAAAGCGGATCTTCTGGATCTCGGCGTAGCGGTCCAGGAACTCGACCTCCTCCTCCAGCGACACCTCGTAGCGCGAGTCGTCGTCCAGCGACAGGCGCAGCAGGTCGCTCAACCGCGTGATCATCCGGCGCGCGGCGGGGACGTCGCGCTCCATCAGCGCGGAGACGGCGTGCAGGGTGTTGAACAGGAAGTGCGGCTGCAGCTGCATCCGCAGCAGGTCGCCGCGCGCTCGCTCGAGCTGCGTCTGGAGCTGCGCCTCGCGCACGCTGCGGCGCTGGTTCTCGCGGTACGAATGCACGGCGTGCGCGGCCGCCAGGATCACCCAGTAGATGGGGATGATGATGGCGAAGATGCGCCGGTACTCGCGCAGCATCGTCAACCACCACGGGTTCGTCAGGGGGAGGGGAGCACCCTCGAGCCACGGGAACTTCACCATCCCGATCAGGATCAGGGTGATGAACACGGTGGCGGCGCTGAGCGGCAGGTGCAGCAGCAGGTTGCGCCAGCGGTGCGGCCCGTGCACGGGAAGGCGCCGCGCCAGCCAGAAGATGCCCGGCGCGATCAGCAGCCACATGAACCAGACTGGGAGCTCCCAGAGGAACAGCTTCGGCCACGTCTCCGGCCGCCCCGCGCGGATGAACGCGAAGTAGTTCTGCGTCGCGACGAGCGCCGACAGCGTGGTGGCCGCGGCGATGCCGGCCAGGGGCCCCGACAGCGGCCGCGCGGCGCGGCCGCGCAGCGTGAACGAGCGCGGCGGCGAAGAGGTCGGGGACGGCACGGGCGAAGGCGGCGGTGTCACGGTGCGACGGATCGGCGGCGTAGCGGGGAATCTAGCGCCGCGCGGTCTCCCGTCACCCGCGCGGGCGCGAGGGCCGTCACCGGCGGCGTGAGTCCGTTGGGCGGCGGTGTAGATCAAAACGAGGAAGAAAAATGATCACACGGAGGGAACGGAGGGAACGGAGGTGGCCACGTCGCCGCACCGTCATCCCTCCGTTTCCTCCGCTCCCTCCGTGTGATCCCTTCTTCTCCTTGAAAAGCCCTACTCCGCGCCGAGGTTGCGGCGGAGGAGCGCCTCGGGGTCGGGGTCGCGGCCCATGAACTCGCGGAAGAGCTCGTCGGGGTCGGTGTCGTCGCCGCGCGAGAGGACGGCGTCGACGAAGGCGCGGCCGGTCTCGCGGTTGAACAGCCCCTCGTGCTCGAAGCGGCTGAACGCGTCGGCGTCGAGCACCTCGCTCCACATGTAGCTGTAGTACCCGGCCGCGTATCCGCCCGAGAAGATGTGCGAGAAGCTGGTGACGAAGTGGTCGTCGGCGAACTCGGGGCGGTGCTGGAAGCGGCCCAGCACCCGCTGCGCCCGCGCCACGGGGTCCTCGCCCGACGCGGGGTCGTAGCCCACGTGCAGATCCAGGTCCACCGTGCCGAAGGAGAGCTGGCGCATCTGGAAGTGCGCGGCCATGAAGGTGCGCGCCGCCTGCATCCGGGCGAACAGCGCCTCGGGAAGCGGCTCGCCCGTCTGCCAGTGGCGGGCGAACAGGTCCAGCGCGGGGCGCTCCCAGGTCCAGTTCTCCATGATCTGGCTGGGGAGCTCCACCCAGTCGTTGGGCACATGCGTGCCGCCCAGTCCCGCCACTTCCACGCGCGACAGCATGTGGTGCAGCATGTGCCCGAACTCGTGGAACACCGTCTCCACCTCGCGGTGCGTGAGCAGCGCGGGGCGCCCGCCCTCGGGCGGCGAGACATTGGCGGCGATCAGCGCCAGGTGCGGCGCCCACCCGTGCGGGCGCGGGCCGCCCACCACCAGCCCGTTCATCCACGCGCCGGCGCGCTTGCTGTCGCGCGGGAACCAGTCCGTGTAGAAGCGCCCCAGCACCTCGCCGGACTCGTCCTCCATCTCCCACATCTCCACCTCGGGGTGCCACACCTCCTCCGAGGGCACCCGGCGCACCACCACCCCGAACAGCCGGCGCGCGATCTCGAACAGTCCCTCCAGCACGCGGTCCATGGGGAAGTAGGGGCGCAGCGCCTCGGCGTCGAGGTCGTAGCGCGCCACGCGCATCCGCTCCACCGCGAAGGGGAGGTCCCACGGCTCCAGCCGGTCGATCCCCAGCTCGTCGCGGGCGAAGGCCTCGATCTCGGCCTTCTCGCGCTCCCAGTACGGCCGCGTGCGCGCGGTGAGGTCTTCCTCGAAGCGCATCGCCCGCCCGCCGCTGTGCGCCATGCTGTCCTCGAGCGCGTGATCGGCCCAGTCGCGGTACCCCAGGATCCCCGCCAGCTCGCGGCGGATCTCCAGCACCCGGCGGATGATGGGGCGGTTGTCGTGCGCCCCCTCGCTCGCGCGGTTCATGTAGGCCAGGTGCATGGCCTTCCGCAGGTCGCGCCGCTCGGAGTACTGCAGGAACGGCTGCCACGAGGGAAGGTGCAGGGTAAAGCGCCACCCCTCGACCCCCCGCGCCTCGGCCGCGGCGCGCGCCTGCGCCCGCGCCGACGCGGGGAGCCCCGCCAGGTCGGCCTCGTCGGTCAGCACCAGGTCCCACGCGTTGGTGGAGTCGAGCACGTGGTTGCTGAACTCGGCCAGCAGGCGCGACGACTCGATGTTCAGCTCCTCGACCCGCGCCTTCTGCTCGGGCGGCAGGTCGGCGCCGGCGCGGCGGAACTGGCGCACCGTCTTATCGCGATGCCGCGCGCGGATGCCGGTGAGCGACCGCGCCTCGTTGGTCTCCAGGTAGTCGCGCACCGCCCGCCACAGGCGCGGGTCCAGCGGCACGCGGGCGTAGAAGGCGCTGAACTCGGGGAGCACCGTGTCGTAGGCCGCGCGCAGCTCCGGCGAGCTGACCACCGACACCAGGTGCGAAACGGGCCGGATCACCCATCCCAGCCGCTCGCCGATCTCCTCCAGCCGGCCCAGCGTGTTCTCGTACGTCCGCGGCTCGGTGGACGCGACCAGCTCCTCCAGTTCGCGCTCGGCCTCGGCCAGCGCGTACCGGACGGCGGGAACGATGTGCTCCGGCGCGATGCGGCCGAAGGGAAGGGGCAGCTCCCTGCGCAGGAGCGGGTTCGTTTCGACGAGATCTTCGGTGACCGTCACCTTGCGGCTCTTTCGATTCGTGTCTGGTTTGGTGCCCTGACGCGGCGCGTGTTGTAACCCGGCGGGGCCGATCGGGTCCCCAGCTGGAAAACCGCGTGCCACGCGTTTCGCCAGCAAGGCGGGGGGAATGCCCCGTCCGCGTGTCTGATTCTGCGACACGCGGCGCCGGCGCGCATCACGATCATCCAGAAATCTCTCACAGAGGGCACGGAGGACACAGAGAACGGAAGAAACGTGATGACCCTTCTTTCTCCGCGTCCTCCGTGCCCCTCTGTGAGAACCCCGTAAGACAGGTGGCCGGCGACGGTGATCGGGAAAAGAAGTGGCTACCGCACACGGGGAGGGGGAGATTAGCTTGGTGGAACCCACGTCCATGGGAGCGGCGGGCTTGTCACAAAGCCTTGCGGCGGCACGTTCTTCCCACTGCCAGAAGGGGAAGACGACGGCGCCGCGCGCGCCCGCCCCGCCCAGCGGACCAGCACCAGATGGCGCCCAGCCCGTGGCATCGATACCCACCCTGCAGGCCCGGCCGGCGGCCGCGCCGCGATTGACTCGCGGCGAGCCCGTGGACTACGACGCGCTGTTCCGGCGGCTCTACCCGTCGCTGTTCCGGTACCTGCACCGGATGACGGGCGATTCCGACGCCGCCGACGACATCGCCCAGGAAAGCTTCGTGCGCCTGCTGGGGCGCGACATGCCCGAGGACGAGGCGCGCCTCTGGCTCTTCACCGTCGCCACCAACCTGTTCCGCGACGGTGCGCGCACCCACAAGCGGCGCGAGCGCCTGCTGTCGGTGCGCCCCTGGGCGCCCACCCCGCTCCCGCGCCCCGACGAGGCCGCCGAGAAGGCCGCCACCGTCGAGCGGGTGAGGGAGGCGCTGGGCCGCCTGGCCGCGCGCGACCAGCAGATGCTGCTGATGCGCGAGGAAGGCTTCCGGTACGACGAGATCGCGAAGGTCGCGGGCGTGGCCCCCGGTTCGGTGGGCACGCTCCTGGCACGGGCCGCACGGCGGTTCGTGGCGGCCTGGGACCATGAGGAGACCGATGGTGAACAGGCACTTGGATGACGGCACGCTGCAGGCGCTGATCGACGGCGAGCTCCCGCAGGGAGAGCGCGCCGCCGCCGAGGCGCACCTGGCCGCCTGCGCCGCCTGCGCGGCGGAGATGCGCGGGCTGGCCGGGGTGCACGAGCGCGCCGGGATGCTGCTGGCGCGGACGGACGTGCCCGCGCCGGTGGCGCAGGCCACCATGTCGCTGCGCGCCCGCCGGCTCCGCGCCGGGCGCTACGCCGAGGCGCGCCGGACGCTGGCCCGCGCGGCGGTGCTGGTGCTGGCCGCCGTCGGCGTGGCCGCGGCGGTGCCCGGCACCGGCGTCCGCGAGTGGGTGGCGGAGACGATCCTCCCCGGCGAGAAGGCGCCGATCGACCCGCAGATGCGGCAGGCGCCCGCCCCCGATCCGGCGGCGCAGACGGCGCCCCCGGCCGAGGCGCCGCCCTCGGGCGTGTCGATCCGCGCGGACGGCGGCGCCGTGCGCGTGGTGCTGAGCCGCGTGGCCCCGGGCGTGGAGATCCGCGCCCGGCTGGTGGACGGCGAGCTGGCGGGCGTGCTGGCCCGCGGGCCCGCGGCCACGGGGGCACGTTTCCGCACCGCGCCGGGTAAGATCGAGGTGCTGGACGCGGGCGCGGGGGTGCTGGAGGTGCGGGTGCCCCGCAGCGCGCGCGCGGCCAGCGTGGAGGTGAACGGCCGGGTGTACCTGGCCAAGGATGGCGGCGTGCTGCGGGCCACCGCGCCCGCGCCCGCCCGGGGGCCCGTCATCCGCGTGGAGGGGTGAGCGCGGGCCCCCGTTCCGCGCACTCCCTTCTTCCGCACCACGCAGGACGGCGTACCCTATGCTGGCTCCGCTCGCCGCGCTCCTTCTGGCCGCCGCCGCCCCGGACACGTCCTGGGGCGAGATCCGCGGCAGGGTGGAAAGCGACCCGGGCGGATCTCCCCTCCCCAGCGCCGTGGTGGAAGTCACCACCGGCGGCCAGGCCCTGACCGACAGCTCCGGCAACTACCGGCTGGCCCACGTGGCCGCCGGGCCGCAGACCGTGCGCGTGCGCTCCCTCGACCACGAGCCGATGGAGGTGCAGGTGTTCGTGCCCGCGCGCGGCGAGGTGGAGGTGGTGGTGGCGCTGCGCTACCGCCCCGTCGTCCTGGCGGCCGTCACCGGGGTCAGCAAGGGGCAGGGCGGGCCGGAAACGGACCCCGCGCCGCGCGGCGAGGCGGCCATCACCGACTTCCCCGCGCTGGAGGGGCCGGGAACGGGGCTGGAGGCGGGGCGCGGCTCCTCGTCCGGCAACGGCGGGGGATCGGGGGGCGACGTGCTCCTCGTCCGCGGCTCGGCGGCGAACCTGAAGCTGGTGCTGCTGGACGGCGCGCCGGTGTACGCGCCGTTCCACATGGGCGGGCTGATCGACAGCTTCGAGCCGGGGCTCCTTTCCTCCGCGCGCCTCTACCTGGGCGGCGCGCCGGCGCGCTACGACGGCGGGGTGAGCTACGTGCTGGACCTGGCCACGCGCGCGCCCGCGCACGACCGGTGGACGGGCGCGGTGGGCGCGGACATGATGTCGGTGCGCGGGCAGGCCGGCGGGCCGCTGTGGAAGGGCGCCGCGCTGCTGCTGGCCGGCCGCGGCGTGCACGGGGCCACGCTGGCGCGGCTCGAGGGGCACCCCTTTCCCTACGCGTACGGCGACGGGCTGGCGCGGCTGGACATGGACCTTCCCGGCGGCGCCTCGCTCTCGGCCACGGGGTTCGCCAACGCCGAGGGGGTGCGCATCGACACGCAGCCCTGGCGTGACAACTTCCTGCGCTGGCGCAACGACGCCGGCTCGCTGCGGCTGCGCGGCCGGGTGACCGGCGCCAGCGCCGAGCTGACGGCCGCGCTCTCGGACTTCGACGCGTGGCTCCCCAACGCGGCCCACTTCTACGTGGTGCAGTCGCACCTGCGGCGGGCGCGGGTGGCGCTGGACCTCACCCGCGACGTGGGCGGCGTGCGGCTGGGCTACGGCTACGCCTACGACCGTCTCTGGGCGCACCACCGCGTGCTCGACCGCAGCGCCGGCGAGCGGCTCTGGTTCACCCGCGACACCTTCGGCACCGTGGGCGGGTGGTACGTCGACGCGCGCTGGGACGCCGGCCGGCAGTGGGTGCTGCGCGGCGGCCTGCGCGGCGACATGTACGCCAGCGGCCCGTTCATCTCCTTCTCCCCCCGCCTTTCCGCCACCTGGCTGGCGGGGCGGCACTCCACCTTCACCCTGGCGGCGGGGAGATACCACCAGCTGGTGCTGGCGCGCATCCGCCCGCCCTTCGACTACGGCGTGCACGACGTGGCCGACTCGCTGGGGATTCCCACCGTGCCCGTGGTGGCCAGCTCCAACCACCTGACGCTGGCGGTCGATCACGAGCTCCTGCCGGGCACGCTGCTGGGGCTGGAGGGCTACCTCAAGCACTTCCAGGACATCCCCGACGGCGACGCGGTGGGCGACAACGCGTGGGGGATGGACGCGTGGGTGCGCCGCGGCGAGGGCGCGGTGCGCGGCTGGGTGGGCTACTCGCTGGCGTGGTACTGGTCGCGCGTGGACAGCGTGACCTTCAATCCCACGGCCGGAACGGGCGCCACCCGGCGCCGCATCCTGGGCCAGCGGCGGCAGACGCTGAGCGCGGGGGTCACCGCGCAGGGGCGGCCGGGGAAGGTGGAGCTGCGCGTGGCCTACGGCGCGGGCCTGCCCTACAGCACGCTGGGCGCGCCGCCGGGCACCGAGAGCGCCACGGTGGCCACGCCGGGCTCGTTCGACCTGACGGACGGCTCCACCTCGCTGACGGGGGTGGCGCGGCAGGACTTCCTGCGCCTCGACGGGCAGGTGTCGCGCACCTTCACGCCGCGCATCGCCAGCCGCGAGACGGAGCTGACGCCCTACGTGCGCGTGATCAACGCGCTGGACCGCCGCGACGCGCTGTTCTACCGCTACACCCCCGGCGAGGACGACGCGCGCCCCGTCGCCACGCTCCCGCTCCTTCCCGTCGTCGGGCTCGAGTGGAAGTTCTGAAAGCAGAGTGCGAGAGTGCGAAAGTGCGAAAGTGCGCCGGATCCCAGCCGATCCGGCGCACTTCTGCTATCCCGACGCACTCAGGTACTTTCGCACCCTCGCACTTTCGCACTCTCGCACTCTCGCACTTCAGTTCATATCACAGCCGCGGATGGCGCTCGTGGTCGAGCGTGTCCGCGTCGCGGCTGCCGGGGCGCGCCTCGGGGGCGTCGTCCTGGTCCACCTTCCCCTCGCGCTTCAGGTCCAGCCGCTCCTGGTGCGTGGCGTTCGGCTTCGCCTCGGTGCGCTGCTTGCTGGCGCCGGTGGTGGCACCCACCTCGCTGGCCAGCTTCCCGTGGTCGTGGGCCTCGCGCGCGGCGTCGCGCCGCTGCTGCTCGTCGCCTTCCATCTTCTTGCCGCCCATCACGTTCCTCCTTCGTTTGAGGGGGGCGATGGAGGCGGCAAGCATCGTTCCCGCGCCGCGGGTTTCGCGGGGAGTGGAGATGAGTTCATCTTCATCCCCCCACGCTCTTCATCCCCCGACTTGAACGGCGATGGACGATTCGATCACGATCCGTGGCGCGCGCGAGGACGATGCGCCCGCGCTGGCGGAGCTGGCGACGCACCTGGGCTACCCGACGGACGCGGCGGCGATGGGCGGGAGGCTGGAGCGCGTCGCGGCGATGCCGGACCACCGTACGTTCGTGGCGGAGCGCGGCGGGACGGTCGTGGGGTTCGTGGGGGTGATGCGGGGATGGACGTACACCAGCGACGACGCGTACGCGCGCATCCTGGCGCTGGTGGTGGCGCCGGGCGAGCGGGGGCGGGGGACGGGCGCCGCGCTGGTGGACGCAGCCGAGCGGTGGGCGCGCGGTGTGGGCGCGGGGTCGATCCACGTGACCACCGCGCTGCACCGCGAAGGGACGCACCGCTTCTACGAGCGGATCGGCTACGCGCGGTCGGGGCTGCGCTTCGTGAAGAAGCCGGTCTAGCGCGTCCAGGTGAGGAACATCAGCCCGCCGCCGACCAGCAGGAACAGGCCGAGCATCCGCGCCATCGCGGCGCCGGCCTCGGGCCCGCGCGGCGCGCGCCGGCCGATGCGGTCGTCGCCGAGCACGAGCACCAGGCCCAGGACGATGGCGATGATGGCGGGGACGAGGAGAAGCATGGGGGCGGGCTCCTGCGCGGGGATCTGCTGCGGGGATCTGCGTTCGCCGGTCGAGCGCCGGCACGGCTACAAGATCAGGCGCCGCAGCGGCTTGGGCAAGGGTGACGATGCGGCGTCGGAGAAACGCGAGTTCCCGCGGCCCATGTTGATGTCATTCCGAGTGGAGCCGCTTCACCGCCGCCTGTCCACACACCGACGTTGGGCGGCTCCCGAGGAATCTTTAGCCAGAGTCCGAGCGAATGCCTGACCCCTGCGCCGACGATGCCAAAGATTCCTCGGGCGCCGCCAACCGCTGGTGCTGAATCGAGTCAGGCGCAGCGGCGCCGCTCGGAATGACATACCGTGGGTTAGTCACCCCAAGAATGAAGCGCCGCTCCGGATTTCCGGGGCGGCGCCTCGGCTTCATCGTCCGCGACTAGCGGCCGCCGCCTTCGCTGGCGGTGCGGCGCGCGTAGTCGCCGGCGAGGAGGGGGTAGGGGTTGGTGTTCTCGCTCTCCCACCACCGCCGCGGGTCCGTCAGCCGGCCGACGGAGAAGTGGAGGTGGTAGTTGCCCGCGCCCGCATTCCCCGTATCACCCACGTACGCAATGACCTGCCCGCGCCACACGGGCATTCCCTCGCGCAGGCCGGCGGCGTAGCGCTGCAGGTGCGCGTAGTAGTACAGCGTGCGCCCGTCCGGCCCCACCTGGTAAATGGTGATGCCGCCATTGCCCCCCGTGCGCAGCTTCAGGATGGTGCCGTCCGCCGCGGCGACGACGGGCGTTCCCCCCGGCGCCATGATGTCGATGGCATGGTGGACGTGCCCCGAGCGCGGCGATTCGTACGAATCGCGCAGCTGCTCCGGACGCACCCCGCGCACTGGGATCACCAGCGACGCGCCGGGCGCCACGTACGCGTCGGCTCGCTCGCGCGGAGCGGGGCGCTCGTATGCCCGCTCGCGCACGGGCGTGGGCGCAGGGAAGGAGAAAGGTTCGGCGGGTGAGCCGTGGCCCCAGCAGGCAGCCAGCAGCAGGGGAAGGAGCGCCATACCGGCCTTCGGAGCGCGCGCGAGGATGCCGTTCGTGGACGCACGAACGCGCGCGTTTCCGGGGTGGGGAGTCATGTGACCTCCTCATCCGCGGTGAAACGGAAGTGCGGTGTTTCCGAAGGTGGAACGGTACGGGTGGGGGCATCCGTGGGCACAACATGCGCTTGTAACCGCCGAACGCGCAAGGGTGACATTGCGCCGGCGGCAATGTCACCCCTCGCGCGGGGCAATGATCGCCCCGCTTCACCCGTTTTCGGCGCGCGGCGGCGGCTGGACTTTCGCCGCCGTGGCGCCTATGCTCCGGCGCGCTCCATCACCATCGATCCATCGCCGACGACGCAGACATGGCAGCGAGCCCCGAGAGCATCATCCGCAGGCAGTGGGAAACCTGGAGCGGGCGCCCGGGCGGGAAGAAGATCTTCAGCTTCCTGATCGGCCGCGTCGTGCCCTACACCGGCACCATCGGCGCGACCGTCGAGGAACTGCGCCCCGGCTACGCCCGCGCCACCCTGCGCGACCGCCGCCGCGTGCGCAACCACCTGCGCTCGGTCCACGCGATCGCGCTGATGAACCTGGCGGAGCTGGTCACCGGCCTCTCGCTCAACTTCGCGCTGCCACCCGACGCGCGGTCGATCCTCAAGGGGCTCTCGATCGAGTACCTGAAGAAGGCGCGCGGCAAGCTCACCGCCGAGGCGAACGCGCCCGTCCTGCAGTCCAACGAGGAGCGCGACCTGCAGGTGACCACGGAGATCAAGGACGAGGCGGGCGACGTGGTGGCGACCGCCACCGCGCACTGGCTCGTCGGCCCGCGCAAGTAGATCCGTCTCCAGCCAGCCAGCGCCGCCGCTGCCCACCGACGGGCCGCGGCGGCGCTGCGTCGTTTCTCTGATTGTCCCCTAGCGTGCCAAAGAGAACAGAATAGGCGTGAACGGCTCGCAGACTGGCCAGGCTGCAACGGTTTATTGTTGCACAATCCGCCCAAAAGCCTTGCAGGGACGGGGGAAATGCCCCACATTATGTCCCGGCGCCCCTCCACGCCGTCTCTCGGCCACGCTTCGCCCGCCCTCCTGGACGTCCGCGCGCGGCTTCGGTTACCGGCCACCCTGGCCGGGGTTCCGCCACATCGACCACTCCCATGAGACTCCTTCCGCTCTTCACGGACGGGCATTATTGCCCTCGCTGCGGCAATCGTACCGAGCGCGTTCGCACCCGCTTCTACCTTCGCCCGGTGCGCTGGCTGATGCCCGACGTCAAGCGCCGCGCGTGCAACAACGCCAGCTGCTTCTGGCGCGGGTTCGCCTTCTCGCACCACGTGGAGGCCACCGACACCGCGCACGCCGCCGCGCGCTGATCCGGATCTCCGGGCGCACCGGGCGCGTCCGGCAATGGCAGAAGGACGAGAGGGCCGGTCTCCCCAGGCGGAGACCGGCCCTCGCGCGCGTCCGTAGCCCTCGCCCGCGTCATGCCAGCTCCGGGCGAAGCAGCGTCCCGCCGAATCTCGTGCTGCCGCGGTTATAGATCCTTCGGCCTGCAAACGCTTGCACAGACGCTGATTACGGTCTGGCCGGCCTCAGGATGACGTCGGCGTGGCGTCCGGCGGGGTGCATCAACCCGGATTTCGCGTCAGGCGGTGAGCACGGTGAAGAGCAGGGTCATCACCGCGCCGAAGGAGAGCATCACCACGTACGCCATCCCCAGGAAGCCGTACTTGAGAAGGGTGGCGATCCATCCCTGCGCGTACACCTTCTTCATCGCCAGCACCACGTACAGCATCATCCACACGCTCAGCGCGGTGACCAGCGGCGGAAAGCGGATGGCGAGCATCGCCAGGTAGCAGAGGAAGGCGAAGGCGTGCACGTGCAGCGCGAACACGAAGTGCTCCACGTAGAAGCGCCGGCTGCCGGCGTAGATGAGCTTGAGCACCCCGGCGAAGATCGGGAGGAGCACGAACATCATCTGCGGCACGTGGCCCAGGTAGTCGGACACGATCTGCCGCGCCGCCTCGCGCGACTCCATCCGGCTGAAGTGCTCGACCCGCGCGTTGCCGATGCTGTCGATCGTCGGCTCGCCGGTGTTGAAGCGGATGTTGCCGATCCAGTTGCGCGGCGGCGGGGGCGGCAACGGGGGGCGCGGCACCTCGCGAGGCTGGTCGCGGCCCGCGGTCCGCGGGGGCATCACCGGCGCGGGCGGCCGCGCGGCCCGGCGCGCGGCGGCGGCCGAGTCCGTCACGCCCACGTTCACCGTCATCGCGTCGAGGTCCAGGTTGGCGCCGCGCAGCTCCGGGAGGAACGAGAGCGTCAGGAAGAAGGCCACGCTGGTGACCAGGTACAGCCGGAAGGGCGGGATGTAGCGCACGATCCGCCCGGCCATGTACTCGCGCGTCAGGTGGCCGGGGCGCAGCATCAGCGAGCCCAGCGTGCGCGGGAGCGCGGAGTTCAGCGAGAACTGGTCGTCGAGCGCCTCCATCAGCATGCGGCGCAGCGACACGTGCACCTCCACCTTCCGCTGCCCGCAGCTGCGGCAGAAGTTGCCGGGCGTGGGGTCGCCGCAGTTCCGGCACGGGACGTCGGGGGTGCGGCGCTCGCTGCGGCGGAAGATGGGGATGCCCCGCAACGAGGGCGGCGAGCCGGTGAGCATGCGATCGGGCTTCGTTGCGAGACGAGAGTGCGGCCGGTGCTGCGCGGGGAAGGGAGGAATCTGCACTCGCGAGGCGATTCGCGGAACCCCCCAAGCCGTTGCGCCGCTTCGGGCTAGCGCGAGATCCCCGGAGAGCGGGGGAGATCGCACGGCGGCAGCGCGGCCAGCACCCGCGCGGCGCGCTCCTCCAGCGTGCCGGTGACGAGCAGGTGGGGGATGCCGCGCGCCTCCAGCTCGCGGAGATACCAGTCGTGCTGGCGATGGCGGAAGGCGCCGCCGTGGCGGATGCCGTCCTGCACGAACTCGAAGTCGGGCGCGCAGATCACGGTAAGGTCGTACTCCCGCTCCGCCATCCGCTCCAGCGCCGGCGACGCGCTGCCGAAGAAGTGGTGGGAGAAGTAGTACGTCGTCAGCGGCGACGTGTCGCAGATCACGAAACGATTGGCGCGGCGGGCGGCGGCGTCCTCCATCTCCGCCTGCACGCGGCCGATGCGCTCCATGTCCTCGAAGTCCAGCCGCCCCTCCCGCTCCGTCCACACCTCGCGCCCGTACTCGGGGACCCACTCCGTCCCCAGCGCCCGCGCCAGCGTCTCCGCCAGCGTCGTCTTTCCCGTCGACTCGCCGCCGAGCAGGCAGATGCGGCGGACGAACGACGCGTAGACCGCGGGCGGCAGCCACTCGCGCAGCCCGTGCACGTCCGCGCGAAGCCGCGTGGCGGAGATGGGGATCTCCACGCGCTCGGGGTCCACGCAGACGTGCGCGACGGCGGGGTGATCCGGATTGCGCTCGCGGAAATAGCGGGTCAGCTCGGCCGCGAACCCATCCCCATACGCCTCGCTGGTGAAGACGGCGTCCACCGTGGTGCCGAGCACCTCGCGGCAGAGGAAGCCGCAGAACCGCCGGTCGTCGATCTCCGGGCCGTCGTTGGCGGGGACGCGCGTGAACTCCGCGCCGGGCGGCGCCAGATTTCGCAGCCGCTCGTCCGTCATCACCATCACCCGCGCCTCGGGGAAGGTCTCCGCCAGCCAGCGCTCGCGCACCTCGGCGGGATAGCCGGGGATCTCGGGATTCTGGTAGGAGACGAGGATCACTTCCTCGCACTCGGCCAGCGCGCGGCGGACCAGCAGCTCGTGTCCGCGGTGCAGCGGCGCGAACTTGCCGACGACCAGCCCGGCGCGGAAGCGGCGGCTCACGCGGGCTGCACCAGCCGCCGCCAGCGCACCAGCGCCACGGCGGCGTTCACCCAGAAGGCGGCGTAGAGCGCGGCGGTCAGGTACAGCCCGCGCGCCAGGTACAGCGGCACGCCGACCGTGTTCACCAGCAGCCAGAACCACCACGTCTCGTAGTGTCGGCGCATCAGCAGCAGCTGGGCGATCACGCTGAACGCCAGCACGGTGGAGTCGACGAACGGCGAGAACGCGTTGGTGAAGCGGTGCAGCAGCCACCCGTACGCCGCGGTGACCACGATCCCCGCGGCGGCCATGGCCGCGAGCGCGCGCGGCGGCGTGCGGCGCACGGGGAGTGCGGGCTTGTGCCGCCCGCCGGCCCATCCCCACCAGCCGACCGCGTTGGTGGCGATGAAGAAGAGCTGCAGCGTGACGTCCGCGTACAGCCGCGCCTCGAAGAACACCCAGCCGAAGAGCACGCAGGCCACGATCCCCAGCCACCAGTTGTGCACGCGGTTCATCCCCGCCAGCAGCACCGACGCGGCGGTGAAGACGTTCGCCGCGATCTCCAGCGCGCTCATGGGCTGGCCCGCGAAAGTGCTTCGATCCAGACCATGAGTCGTTCATGATTATGGGAGATGGAGATCAGGAGAGGATTCAAGTTCGGATGATACGCCGCTCCGCCACGCGAGTCGAGACGCCGATAACGAAGCCCCCGCCGGGATTGCTCGGCAGGGGCTTCGAGACGATGGGATCGCTTGCGCTACGATAGCGCGCCGGACATGAGGATGTCGTGCATCCACGTGGTGGGATAGCCGGCCTGGCGCACGGCCATCGCGATCTGCGCCCAGTGGCGGACGCCGTGCATCAGCGTGTGCGCGACGATCTTGCGCTTGCTGGCCTGGAGCGTTCCCGCGCTGATGGTCTCGAAGGTCAGCACGCGCGCCCACTCCTCCTCCGGCGCCGTGTCCACCCAGCGCTCCAGCCGCGGGCGGTTGTCGCGGTGGACGGCGAAGATCTCGTCGAGCGTGGCGTGGGGGACGCTTTCGTACGGCGTGGCCTCCTCGTCGTGCAGCCGCTCGGTGTAGCGCCGCTCCACCATGAACACGTGGAAGATCAGGTCGCCCACCGTGGCGTACTTCGAGTCGCCGAGCGAGACGGCGAGCACGGCGGGATCCTGCGCGCGCAGCCACTCCTCCCAGCGCGCCGTCTCCTCGCCGGTCCAGGCGAGCAGCTCGCGGAACTGCAGCGCGTCCGGCTTCCGCGTGAGCGAGATCGTGAGCTCATACTCGGGAGCCGTGGTGGCATCGGCCGTCGTGTCGGACATGGTTCGATCTCCCGCTGAGGTGGAGCGTGATGGATCGCCCTCCATCATCTCCGAACCTGGGTGCCGAATCAAGATCGGCATTGAGCTAACGCGCGTGGCGCGTCCGGCGGGCCATCGACGCGCGTCGTGCAGGCTGCGGCGCGGGGCAGGCCACAGATTCCTCGGGCGCCGGAATTCGGTGTGGGGGGATGCTACGGCGAAGCGCCCTCGGAATGACAGATCGAGGCTGGGAAAAGAGAACGGCCCCCGCGCGAGCATCAACATCTCGCCACGGGGGCCGTCCTGCAGTCCCGCAGGGACTTCGTGCAGTTGTTGCCGCGAATTCCATTCGCCCGTCCGAGCGGATCTCCTCAGGCGCCGGCGGCGGCCAGCTCCCGCTGCAGGCCGGCGCGCGCCTCGGCGATCATCGCGCGCACCTTGTCGCGCAGCGCGGGGACGTCGTCGAGCGTGAGCCCCGCCGTCTCCACCGGCGGCAGTACCCGGGCGATGGCGCGCGCGCGGCCGATCAGCCACGACCCCTTGGCAATGCAGTGCCGCGTTCCCGCCACCGCGATGGGGAGGATGGGCACGCCCGTCTCGATCGCGAGCCGGAAGGCGCCGTCGTGGAACTTCAGCAGCTCGCCGGTGCCCGAGCGCGTGCCCTCGGGCATGATCATCACCGACACCTTCTTGCGCAGCCGGTCGCGCGCCTCCTCCAGCGCGCGCATCCGGCTGCTCGCGTCGCCGCGGCGCACCATCACGTCGCCCGCCATGCGCATCATCCACCCCATCACGGGGATGCGGAAGATGGCGTCCTTCGACATCCACTTCATCTCCCACGGCAGGTGCGAGAGGAGGAAGATGTCGGCGAAGCTCTCGTGGTTGGCGACCGCGACGTACGGACGCCGCGGGTCGTGGATCTCCACCCCGGTCGTGCGGAACTTCCAGAAGGGGTTGAGCCGGGTGACGGTGACGGCGGCGCGGCGGAACCAGCGCCCCACCGCGTAGCGGCCGGGGTCGCGCGCGGCGGTGAAGAGCCACACCAGCCCCATCCACGGGAGCCAGACCAGGGCGATCAGGGCGGTGGAGAGCCAGACCCAGGCGGAGACGAGCCGCTTCAACATCGGACAGAACGAGCAGGGGGTGATGCGCGCCCGCCGGCCGGTCCGCCGGGCGAACGACTCTGTACACCGGATGACGCGGACGGGTCGCGGGGCGACGGCCATCGTTACATACGCCCGTCCGCTGCGCGCGGATCGCGTCGCGCCGACGCGTGTCGCCGCGTCGGGCGGACGCGCGCTCGTACCGCTTTGTCGCGCGCCCGGAACCATCCGTTCTCGCGGCGGGTTCGTCGCCTGCCGCGGCCGGGTGGGCGCATCGACGAGCGCCGCCGGAGCGCCGCGGCGAGACCCGATCCGGAGATCGCCATGAACCGACACCTCGTCCGCACCACCCTTGCCGCGGCGGTCACAGCCGTCGCCGCCGCATCCCCCACCGCCGCGCAGCTGCGCGTGCCGCCGGTCACGCTGGTGGTGGGCGCCGGCGCGGCCGGGCGCTCGGAGCTGGGCCCGATCGGCGCCGGCGGCGTGCACGAGTGGGGGCAGCACCAGCCGGGCGCGGCGCTGCAGCTGGGGGTGGAGGCGGCGTCGCCGCTGCGCGGGGTGGACCTGCGCCTGGGCTACCAGTTCTCCAACCCGCAGCTGGCGCTGGGTGACGCGAATCACCCCGAGAACCCGCCCCAGAACGTCTATCGCACGGGAGTCGGCACGCTCACGCTGGACGCGGTGGTGCGCCTTCCCAGGGTGCTGGACGCGCGGCCGTACCTGCTGGCCGGCGCCGGGCTGCGGCACTACGACTACAACCAGACCTCGTTCGACAGCCAGCCGGTGAGGCCGGAGGACAAGCTCGAGGCCGGGCTGCACCTGGGTGGCGGCCTGGCCTGGAACGTGGGGCGCTACGACCTGTTCGTGGAGGGCTCGGGATTCTTCAGCCGCTTCGGCGCGCCGCAGCCGACGGACACGAAGTTCGGCGGCGTGCGCGACGCCAACCTCGGCGCGGGCGTCCGCATCCCCCTGCACCGCTAACCCCGGGAGGACCACATGAGCGCTCGTCTCGTACGCATCACCCTCGCGGCGGCGGCGGCCGCGTCCGTTGCCACGCACGCCGCGGCGCAGCTCCGCGTTCCGCCGGTCCAGCTCTTCGCGGGGGTGGGAAGGCTGAGCGGCAACAGCCTGGGCCTGGTCGGAGAGCACGGCGACCGCGTCTACGCGCGGCACCACTCCGCCACCGCCTTCCAGCTCGGGGTGGAGACGGCATCGCCGGTGCGCGGCGTGGGGCTGCGGCTGGGCTACCAGAGGTCGTACCCGCTGCTGGCTCTGGACGACGTCCGCGCGGTGGACTACACGCAGTGGACCTCGACCGAGGTGGACCGCACGCGCGTGCATACGCTGACCCTCGATGCCGACGTGCACCTTCCGCACGTGCTGGACGCCGCGCCGTACCTGCTGCTGGGTGCCGGCGTGAAGCGGTACGCGTTCGACCAGGCGTACTACCAGCGCACCGGCCAGCCCGCCCTCCCGCGCGACCAGACGCAGGCCGGGGTGCACCTGGGCGGCGGCGTGGACTGGAGCGTGGGGCGCTACGACCTGTTCGTGGAAGGCTCGTACTTCCTCAGCCGCTTCCGGAACGACCCCGGCGCGGCCACCGAACCGGCGTTCGTGCAGGACCGGTCGTTCACCGTCGGGCTGCGCATCCCCCTGCACCGCTGATCGCGGCATGATCGAGCGCGCCGGGGCCCCGCGACGAGGCTCCGGCGCGCGCGTTTTACGCATCTCCCGATCCGCCGCGTGTTTGCTTGACCGCCCGTGCGGGGTCCCGTATTCTCACCCCTCCCTGAACCGACCGAAACGCGCTGGAGGAGTCATGGCGAACGTTCCGCAGGACCTGCGATACACGAAGGAGCACGAGTACCTGAAGCCCACCGGCGACGAGGGCGTGTACTTCGTGGGGATCACCGACTACGCCCAGGGCGAGCTCGGCGACGTGGTGTTCGTGGAGCTGCCCAACCCCGGCGCCCACTTCGACGCCATGCAGACGTTCGGGACCATCGAGGCGGTGAAGGCGGTGAGCGACCTGTACTGCCCCGTGGCCGGCGAGGTCGTCGAGGCCAACGGCGCGCTGGACGCCAACCCCGCCGCGGTGAACGGCGATCCGTACGGCGAGGGGTGGATGATCAAGCTGCGCGTGGACAACCAGGCCGACGTCGACGCGCTGCTGGATGCGGCCGCGTACGAGCAGCTGATCGGGTAGGGAACAGATAGTCCTAAGTCCTGAGTCCTAAGTCCTAAGTAGAGAAAACTTCATCACTTGGGACTCAGGACTTGGGACGTAGGACTTCTTCTTTCGTTTTCATCCGCGGAGAAACCCATGGCTACGCTCACCTGGCACGGGCACTCCTGCTTCACCCTCGAGACCGACGAGGGGAAGCGGATCATGATCGATCCGTGGATCGACGAGAACCCGATGGCCGACATCAAGACGTCCGACGTCGAGGCGCTCGACTACATCCTCGTGTCGCACGGGCACTGGGACCACTTCGCGGACGTGGTGGCGCTGGCGAAGAAGACCGAGGCCACCGTCGTCGCCACCTTCGAGCTCGTTTCCTTCGTGCAGGAGCAGGGGGCGAAGAACGGCCACGGGATGAACATCGGCGGGGCGTACGTGTTCGACTTCGGGCGGGTGAAGCTGACGCCGGCGCTGCACACCGGGAGCGTGGCGGGCGACAAGGACGGCACGCACACCACGGATCCGAGCGGCTTCCTCATCTCCCTGAACAGCGGCCAGCGCATCTACCACGCGGGCGACACGGCGCTGATCATGGACATGCAGCTGCTGCGCGGCTCCGTCGACGTGGCCATCCTCCCCATCGGCGACAACTTCACCATGGGGCCCGAGGACGCCGCGCGCGCGGTGGAGATGATCGAGCCGGAGGTCGTCATCCCCATGCACTACAACACCTTCCCGGTCATCGAGCAGAACCCGGAAGGCTTCCGCACCCTCGTCGGCGACAAGGCCCGCGTGGAGATCCTGCAGCCGGGCGGGACGTACACGATCTGAAAAACCTGAAGAAATCGCATGGCACGAAGGCCCGCCGAATGGCGGGCCTTCGGTTTGATCACACGTATCGGAGGGAGGTTGGATCGTCGCTTCCAGAAAGCACGCCCGAAGCATCCCGGAACGTCGCATCAGGTGGGATTGATCGCCACCCACTGCGCGGGTTATCGTACGGCGCGGAGCGAACTTCCGCCCTCCCGCGGCATTCCCACCCGCCGTGCCCTCCCATGACCGACCTGCAAGACCGGCTCTCCGCCCTTTCCCCCGCCAAGCGCGCGCTCCTGGAGCAGATGCGCGTGGCCGGCGCGGCGCCCATCCCGCGCATCGCCGGCACGGCGGCGCCGCTCAGCGCCGAGCAGCGGCGGCTCTGGTACCAGCTGCAGCTGGCGCCGCGGCACCCCGTCTACACCATCCCGCAGGGCTTCCGCCTGCGCGGCGAGGTCGACGCCGACGCGCTGCTGGGCGCGCTGCGCGACGTGGTCGAGCGGCACGAGGCGCTGCGCACCGCCTTCCGTGAGAGCGCGGGCACGCCGGTGCAGGTGGTGGGCGACGGGTCGGCGTTCGAGCCGGAATACCTCGACCTCCGCGGCGACGAGTGGGCGGAGAGCGAGGCCAACTACCAGATGGACGACTTCGCCCGGCGCACCTTCGAGCTGGCCCGCGGCGACGTCTTCCACGCGCGGCTGGTGCGCCAGGACGAGGACGACTACCGCCTGCTGCTGGCCGTGCACCACATCGCCGCCGACGGGTGGTCGATGGCGGTGATGCTGCGCGACCTGAGCGCCTTCTACGCCGCGCGCGTGGCGGGGACGGAGCCGCGGCTCGACCCGCCGCCGCTGCGCTTCCGTGACTGGGCGGCGTGGCAGCAGCGCCCCGACGCGCCGCCGGCCGCGGCCGAGGAGGCGCACTGGCGCGAGGCGCTGAAGGGCGCGCGCCACGTGCTGGAGATCCCGCCCGACCGGCCGCGGCCGCCGGTGCAGGCGTGGGAGGGGCAGAAGACGCCGTTCGACCTGCCGCCGTCGCTGGGGACGGGGATCCGCGCGCTCGCCCGCCACGAGGGCGCCACCCCCTTCGCGGTGATGGCGGCGGCGTTCGCGCTGGTGCTCTCGCGCTACGCGGGCGAGGAGGACCTCCTGCTCGGCACGCTGCTGGCCAACCGCCCGCGCCCGGAGCTGGAGGGGGTGGTCGGCTTCTTCGCCAACACGCTGCCGCTGCGCCTGCGGCTGGACGGCGATCCCACCGCGGCCGAATTGGTGCGGCGCGCGCACGCGGCCGCCGTGGGCGCGCAGGAGCACGCAGCGCTCCCCTTCGACCGCATCGTGGAGATCGCGGACGTGCGCCGCGATTTCAGCCGGCCGCCGCTGGTGCAGGCGGTGCTCACCTGGGCCGACGCGCCGTCCACCTCGCTCTCGCTCCCAGGCGTCGCAGTCGAGACGCTGCACCTGGACTCGCTGACCTCCATCTTCGAGCTCACGCTGGCCATCGAGGACCGCGGAGATGGGGTCGCCGGCGCGTTCCAGTACAACAGCGAGCTGTTCGAGCACGTCACCATCCAGCGCATGGCCACGCACCTGGAGGCGGTGCTGGCCGCGTTCGCCGCCGACCCGGGGCAGCGCATCTCCAGCGTGCGCTTGGCCTGGGCGTCGGAGACGCGGACGGTGGAGCGGTGGAGCGTGGCCCCGTCCGCGCCGCCGCCCGGCGCGTGCATCCACCAGCTCTTCGAACGCCAGGTCGAGGAGACGCCCGAGCGCACCGCGATCGTGTGGGAGGGTGATGGCGTCTCCTACGCGGAGCTCGACCGCCGCGCCAACCGCATCGCCCACGCGCTGCGTGAGATGGGCGTCGGCCCGGAGAAGCGCGTCGCCGTCTGCCTAGAACGGACGCCGACCCTGATTGCCGCCATGCTGGGGGTGCTGAAGGCGGGCGGCGCGTACGTCCCGCTCGACCCCGCGCATCCTTCCGCGCGGCACCAGGCCGTGCTCCGCCTCTCCGGCGCGCGCTGGATCCTCGGCGGCCCCGCTGTCCGCGCCTCAGCGGCGGGGATCGAGGGCGTGCAGTTGATCGATCCCATCCCGCTCCTCGACAAATCCGGCGACGGCGCCGAGCATCCCCAACTCAGCACTCAGCACTCAGCAGTCAGCACTCCATCCCCCGAAAATCTCGCCTACGTCATCTTCACCTCTGGCTCCACCGGCGGCCCCAAGGGGGTGGAGATCGAGCACCGCTCGGCGGTCGCGATGCTGGAGTGGATGCGCGGGCTGCTCTCCGGCGAGGGGCGGTCGGGCGTGCTGGGATCGACCTCAGTCACCTTCGACGTCTCCATCGCGGAGATCTTCGGCACGCTCGTCTGGGGTGGCACCCTCGTGCTGATCGAGAACGCGCTGGCCGAGCTGCCGCCCGAGCCGCCGCTGCGCGCCGCGGCGATGGTGCCCACCGCGGCGGCCGAGCTGCTGCGCGAGGGGCGCTTCCCGCCGCGGGTGGAGAGCGTGCTGCTGGGGGGCGAGCCGGTGCCGCTCCCTCTCGTGCGCGAGCTGATCCAGCTCCCCGCCGTGCGCCGCGTGCTCAATCTCTACGGGCCCACGGAGGATACGACGTACACCAGCTGCGCCGAGCTGGACCCGCTGGCGCTGCGAGTCTCCGTGGGCCGGCCGATCGACGGCGGGCGCGTGTACGTGCTCGATCCCCTCCTCCGCCATGCGGGCGCCGCCGTCCCCGGCGAGGTGTGGACCGCGGGCGCCGGCGTGGCGCGCGGCTACGCGTCGCGCCCCGCGCTCACCGCCGAGCGCTTCCGGCCCGATCCGCACGGGCCGCCGGGAACGCGCATGTACCGCACGCTGGACCGGGGCCGCTGGCGCGAGGACGGTTCGCTCGAGTACCTGGGCCGCGGCGACGCGCAGGTGAAGGTGCGCGGCTACCGCATCGAGCTCGAGGAGGTGGAGCAGGCGCTCGCCGCGCATCCCGCTGTCGCCGAGGCCGCGGCTACCGCGCGCGGCGAGACGGGCGCGGGGCGCCGCCTCGTCGCCTATCTCGTGGCGAAGGCGGGCGCGGAGATGCCGGCCGCGGCGGAGTTGCGGTCGTTCGCGCGCGAGCGCCTGCCCGAGTACATGGTGCCACAGGCGTTCGTGTGGGTGGACGCGCTCCCGCGGACGTCGAGCGGGAAGCTGGACCGCCGCGCCCTCCCCGAGTACGAGGGCGACGGGATGTTGCCGCAGGACACGTACGTCGCGCCGCGCAACCCCGTGGAGCAGCGGCTGGCGGAGATCTGGCGGCAGGTGCTGGACGTGGAGCGGGTGGGCGTGCACGACGACTTCTTCGACCTGGGCGGCCAGTCGATCCTGGCGATGCGGCTGGTGGCCCGCGTGCGCGAGGAACTGGGCGCGCACGTGGCCGTGGCCGAGCTGCTGCAGGCGCCCACGCTGGCCGACATGGCGCAGGCCATCACCGGCCGGCACGACTCGGTGAAGCTGCCGCTGGTGCCGCTGCAGACCTTCGGCGACCGGCCGCCGCTCTTCCTGGCGCATCCGGCGGGCGGCCACGTGGTGTGCTACCGTGGCCTCGCCATCCTCCTGGCCAGCGAGCAGCCCGTCTACGCCCTGCAGCCGCTGGGCGTGCAGCGGGGCGAGACGCCGATCTCCTCGATCCCCGAGATGGCGGCGTACTACGTGGCCGCGCTGCGCGGGATGCGCGCGCGCGGGCCGTACCGGCTGGGCGGCTGGTCGTTCGGCGGGGTGGTGGCGTGGGAGATGGCGCAGCAGCTGGCGGCCGCCGGCGAGGAGGTGGACCTGCTCTGCCTGTTCGACACCTCGCCGCACACGCCGGAGACGATCAGGATCGACCTGGGCGACCCGGCCGAGGTGGTGTGGTGGACGGTGGGCGGAGTGGCGGGATACGGCGCCGCGTCGCGCGTCAGCGTCGACGAGCTGCGCGAGTTCGAGGGGCGCGAGCTGGTGCGGCAGATGATCGTGCGGATGAACGCGCCGCACCTGCTGGACGAGAGCCGCGTGGACGACATCCTGCTGCTGACGGACCTGCGCGCCGCCAACCTGCGCGCGCAGGGCACCTACACGCCGCGGCCGTATCCCGGCCACCTGACCTACTTCCGCACCGCGGGAAGCGAGGACGCCGACGGCTTCTCGTTCGGCGAGGCGTTCTGGAGCGAGCTGGCGCTGGGCGGAACGACGGCGCACCACGTGGGCGGCACCCACAGCACCATCCTCGACGAGCCCTACGTCGAGACCCTCGCCGAGGTGATCCTGGGCGGGAAGTCGGGTTGATGCATCCGCGGCCGGCCGCCGCGCTGACGTCATCCTGAGGCTGAGGCCGACCACACCGTTACCAGCGTCTGCGCGAGTGGTTGCAGGCCGAAGGATCTGTAGCCGCGTCGGCACGCCGGCTTGCGTGACGCACCGGGCACCTGCATCGGCGCGTTCCGCCGAGGGGCGTGTGGGGTCGATTATAGATCCTTCGGCCTGCAAGTGCTTGCGCAGACGCTGATTACGGTCTGGCCGGCCTCAGGATGACGTCTTGCCGGCTTCACCATCGATACAACGCGAGAAGGGCCGGCGCTCACCCGGGCACCGGCCCTTCATCATCTACCGAGATCTTTGAAATCGTCCGGCGAAACGGTCTGTCATGTCAGACGCGGGCGCCGCGGCGGCAGTCGGCGCGGTAATCCGCCTCCACCGAGCGGCAGAACTCGGCGCGGCGCCCGGTGCGCTCGATCAGGCTGACGGCCAGCTCACCGATCGCCTCGTAGCATCGCGACCGGCTCGGCTTTCCCGGCACGTGCCGGCAGAGGCGCACGCCGTCGTCCAGCGACGGCCGCCGGTACGCCACGTCCTTGGCGGCGCCGAAGAAGCACCACCCGGCATTCGGCTCGCCGATGGACGAGCAGATCCGGATGATCCGCTGCAGGTCCTGCGCGGCGGCCACCCCCGACGCGTCGCGGCCAAGGCTCTGGAAGCAGATGGCGCGGTAGCGCTCCGGCGCCTGCCCGCAGTCGCGCGCCGCGCGGGCGAAGTCGCCGCCCTCCAGGGGGAGGATGACGCTGGTCTGGAGGAGGTAGCACGCCCCGCGGTAGCGCTCCGCCACCACCGAGCAGGGATACTGCGGATCGCCCGCCCGCGACGGCGCGAACACGTCCTGGTCCGCACCCGCGTGCACGGCGGCGAGCGACGTGGGCGCGGGTCCGGCGGGAGCGGCCGCGTGCGCGTGCCGGCCGGCGGCGTGGTGGCCGCCGCCGTGCCCCGCGCCGAGCCGCGCCGAGCTCTCCATGAACGTCCCGCCGTAGCACGATTCGCGCTCCCAGTCGGACGACAACGCGTCGCACAGGGCCAGCGCGGCGGGCACGTCGTAGCGCAGGTTGATGGCGAGGCCGTGCCCCAGGCCGTGCAGGCACTGGAACTTGAGCCAGTCGGTGGGCGCCCGGGCGGTGAGCGTGGGGCAGGCGCGGGCCACCAGCCGGGGGGTGACCTGGCGCGCCGCCGCGAAGTACGCCTGGATGATCCCGTGGTGGCACCCGCTGTGGAACTCGGCCGTGCAGCGCGAGAACTCGAGCGCGGGGTCGCGGCCGGCGCGCAGGGCGGCAAAGCCCAGCCGGTGCGACAGCATGTGGGCCTCACCCTCCATCGCCGGGTCCTGCTTCAGCACCTCGCGCAGCGTGGCGGACCCCAGCCCCACGCCCCCGGCCCCCGCCACCATCTCCAGCAGCGGCGCGTAGCACGCCACCGCCGCAGCGCGGTCCTCCTCGCGGCAGAGCGGCACCGCCGCGCGGGCCAGCTCGGCCGCCTCGAGCGTCCCGGTCCCCTCCCCGGCCGCTGCCGGGGAGGGCCGCGCGGGTTGCCGCTGACGGTACCAGTCGGCGGCCAGCGCCGCGGCCGCGATGAGGAGGACGAGGGCGAGCGGCACCTGGAGATCCAGGAACGACTTGAGATGGCGATTCATCGAGGAGGTGCTCGGGAAGGGCGGGTCAGGCGGGATGGGAGATGGGGAAGTTCAATCCCCGTGCATAGATACGGGCGCCGCCGGGAGGGAGCAAGAGTTTTCGGTCCCGCCCTGCGTCGCCAGCTTGAATCTGCAAAAGAATGGATGACGCAGGGTTAGCAGGGTAAGCAGCTTGTTCTCTGCTAACTCTGCTGACTCTGCGTGAGCCCTTCTGTTTTCTAGAGGAACGGCCCGGCCACCGAAGAGGCGGCCGGGCCGTGGTGCATCCGCGATTGGAGCCGCTTCAGCAGCGGTTCAGGTCGCGCGTGGTGGAGGCGATGTTGATCCCCGCCACCGTGGCGCTGAACAGGTCGCTGAAGCCGCGCGACGCGATGTCCAAGTGGTTGCCGTAGAAGTCCGACGCCACGCTGTCCTGGAACGCCACCAGCGACGACTTGCTCAGCGCCACCACCGCGCTGCCGGCGTTCAGGCTGGTGTCCAGCACGCCATCCACCAGCGGGTTGGTGGCCAGCGCGTCCTTCATCGCGTACGCCAGGTCCGCGTTGGAGCCGATCCTGCGCGGCGGCCACCGGTTCCCCGCGCTGTCGTGCACGATCACCTGCACGGTGGTCTCGTCGCGGAACCGGTGGAATGGCTTGAGTACCGTCGCCAGCCCCGTCCCGGTGCGGGCGTTGTCGGTCACCACGCGCTGCAGGTAGGTGGTATTGACCCCCCGCTGCAGCGCCGGAACCCGCACGTTGGTGGCGGTGCCGATCGTCACCACCGCCATCTTGTGCAGCGTCACTCCCGGGTCGGGCCCGCCGCGCAGCGAGGCACGCGGGGCGGCGGGCGCGGCCGTGGCGGCCCGGTCCGGTTCCGTGACGCTCTCGCCACACGCCGCCAGCAGCGTGGACACGCCAGTCACGGCAACGGCGGCGGCGGCCGTCCCCAGGAACTCGCGGCGGTTCTCTCCGCGCGGGGGCTCGGCGCCGGTTTGGATGGCTCCCTGATTCTCGCTCATGGCATCCTCCATGGGAGAGTGGGTGGATGCCGGACGGGCGGTACTCGCGCACGCCCGTACGGCGCGGGGTACTGCCGTGCTGCTGCGGGATCTCGCGGCGCGGGATGGGGCGCCGCGGCGGGTGTGGGGTCCGGCGAGTGAAAGGCCGCTGGGTTGACGGGCCTGCGGCGCGGGGCGGAAAGGTGAGTCCCCGCGTGTTCCGGCGCGGACGGGTGCGCCGGTTCCGCCATCGGTAGCACGGTGGCGCCGAGCAGCATATCTGCCACGTCGTGCACCTGCAAGCGTCTCGATGCCCCTGCGGGCGAACACGGCCACGGCGGTGTGGGAACGTCCGTTCTTGGCCGCTGAGGATGCGGCCAAGGCGATGTGGCGCGCGCGTTTAGAGACAATGAAGCGTCGACGTCCCAACAGCACTTGAATCACACGGAGGGAACGGAGGTAACGGAGGACTGACCTGGGTTCCTCCGTTTCCTCCGTTCCCTCCGTGTAATTTTCATTCCTGATTCGAATGCACAGCCATTCGTTCAATCCGGTATGAGGGCTCGCTCGCGCCGGGGTACGGCACGGCGTGCGAGCGCATCGGCGGACGGGACCGGAAAGAGAACGGCCCGGCCGCTGAAGAAAGCGGCCGGGCCGTTCGCGCCTCGCGCGGTCGAACCGCTCAGCAGCGGTTCAGGTCGCGCGTGGTCGAGGCGATCGTGATCCCCGACACCGTGGTGTTGAACAGGTCGCTGAACCCGCGCGACACGATGTCCAGGTGGTTGCCGTAGAAGTCCGACGCCACGCTGTCCTGGAACGCCACGATCGACGACTTGCTCAGCGCCACCACCGCGCTGCCGGCGTTCAGGCTGCTCTTCAGCACGCCGTCCACCAGCGGGTTGGTGGAGAGCGCGTCCTTCATGGCGTACGCCAGGTCCGAGTTCTTGTTGACGGTGCGCGGCGCGTACGCCCGGCCGTTGCTGTCCTGCACCGACACGGTCACGGTGGTGCCGTCGGAGAAGCTGTAGGTCTTCTTGCACACCGTGGCCAGCCCGGTGCCCACGCGGCTGTTGTCGGTGATGATGCGCTGCAGGTACTTGGTGGTCCCACCCTTCTCCAGCGCCGGGATCTTGACGTCCGGCGCCGAGCCGATGGTGCCCGCCACCATCTTGTGCAGCGTCACGCCGGGATCGCGCCCGCCGTTGAGCGAGGCACGCAGCCCGTTCGACACCGGCTGGTGCGTCGCTTCCGAGGCGGTGGCGCTCTCGCCGCACGCCGCCAGCACGCTGGGGATGGCCGTGGCCGCCACGGCCGTCGCGGCGGCCTTGCCCAGGAACTGGCGGCGGCTTGCCACGGTGGTCTCGTCTTGCCTCTCGCTCATGGGGTCCTCCATGGGAGTGGGATGTGTGCCGGGTGGGCGGCGCGCACGCCGCGGAGTACCCGGCGCGGACAGGTGAGATACTCCTGCGGATTGCCGCGGCGCCCGGGTGGGGGTGCCGCCGGGAGACGTTGATCCGGCCGGCGTGGGGGCCGCGTTCCTGGGGGACTGATCGGCGGGGCGGACGGGGTGCCCCGCGGGTGAACAGACGGCGCCAGACCACGCGCCGATCCCGCCACCGGTAGCACGGTGGGGATGCCTAACATATCTGCAACACGTCGGGGGTCAAGACTCCTGACGCCGAGCGTGCGAACACGGCCATACCATCGCGGGAACGTTTGCTCCCGGCGCCCGATGCGCGTGCGCGGAATGCCCTTCCAGCGCCCTCTCGCACACTCCGTCCACCTCCGCGCGCCGCCTCCCGCACGCTCCGCAAGCGCCGGCGGGAGAACACATCTTCTCCATCCCACGCGATCGAAATAGAACGAAGCGGAGGATCCGCCGCCGGATCCTCCGCACGTTTTCCGACAGCCGCCCGGTCTCGTCTCCGGCCTAGAACGCGGTGCCGTTCACCCGCTTGCCGGCCGACGACGTGAGCGTGCTCAGCGTGGTGTGCAGCACGAACGAACCGGTGGCGCTGGCGTCGGGGCTGCGGTTCATCGACACCCCGTCCGTCCCCGCCAGCGTCGACGAGTAGGCGAAGGAGTCGATCGTCGTGGCCCCGTTCTTCAGGATCACCGAGTCGCCGCCGTTGGCCAGGCTCAGCGCGCCGGTGCTCGCCGCCACCGCGTTGGTCAGCCCGGCGGGAATGGCGCTCGATCCGGCGAACACGACGATCGCCTTCCCCGCGTCGAGCGTCGTCCCCGCGGCGAAGGTGTGGCGCACGCCGGTCGCGTCGCTGATCGTCCACCCGGCGATGGAGATGGCGGTGCCGCCCACGTTCACCAGCTCCACGAACTCGCCGGCGGTGCTGCTTCCCGGCTCGTTGGCCAGGATCTCGTTGATGATCACCTTCGCCGGGCTCGCGGTGGTGATGGTGAACGCGGCGTTGCTCGCGTCGCTCGCGCTCGACCCCGTGTCGGTGGCGCGAACCTTCGCGTTCGTGCTCCCCGAGCTCGGCACCGTCCACGTGTAGCTTCCCGTCGACGCCGGGGTGCTGCTGGTGATGGGCGTCCACGTGGCGCCGCCGTCCAGCGAGTAGTCGAGCTTCACGCTGGTGACGTTCGACGACGTCCAGGTGATGGCGTGGCTGCTTCCGCCCGCCCACGACTCGCCGCCGTTGGGCGAGGTGACGGTGACCGTGGGCGTGCCGCCCCCACCGCCGCCGAAGACGTAGCGGCTGAGCACCGGGAGGTGGTCGGTGGTGGTGGTGCCGTAGCTGGCGATGTAGCTGTCCACGCGGTACGCCTGCGCCGAGCCCGCCACGTAGGTGGCGTACATCTCGTTGGTGTCCAGCTGGTGGTCGATGAAGTCGGGGTAGGTGACCGTGGACGCGATCCCCGCGCTCGAGAGCGCCGCGGTGGGATAGGTGTAGCGCGCCGGATCACCCACGAAACCGGCGAAGGGGGTGGGCTGCCCGGCGGTGATCGAGGTGTCCACGTCGTCGTTCCAGTCGCCGATCACCATCACCTTCTGCGTGGGATAGGTGGTGTCGAGGTACGACTTGAGCGCGTTGGCCGCGTTCTGCCGGCGCTGCCAGCTGGCCGCGTCGTTGAACGCCTTCATGTGCAGCACGATGAAGACGATGTCCTCGCTGCCGCCGTTCACGGTCACGTGCAGCTTCACCTCCAGCGGCGGCCGCCCGGCGAAGTCGAAGTCGTTGGCGGTCAGGATCACCTTCGCGCTCACCAGCGAGGCCGAGGCGGTCTTCCAGAGCAGGGCCACCTTCTGCTCGGTGGCCGAGTAGTACGCCGGGCCGTTGGTCACCGCCGCGTCGTTCGACAGGATCCCCGCATAGCCCGGCAGCGACTTCAGCGAGTTCCACTCGGTGGCGTCCACCACCTCCTCCAGCCCCCACACGTCCAGGTCGGTGCCGGAGACCACGTCCTTCACGTTGGAAAGCTGCAGCGCGTCGTTGGTGGGCCCGTTCGACGCGTCGCCGAACCACTCCAGGTTCCAGTTGCCGACGTCGAGCGTGGCCAGCGTTCCCTGCGCGGGAATGGTGACCGCCCGTGGCGCCGCCGGAGCGGCGGGGGTGAGGGGAAGGGTCGAGCGCGGCGCGTCGCACGCGGCCAGCGCGAGCGCGGCCAGCGTGCCCAGCGCGGGAAGGGACCAGCTTCGGAGACGGAGCATCCTCGCACCTCTGGCGATGGAGAGACAGGGCCGCGCACGGCCCGTCCCTCCGCCGGCGGAAGGCGTGCGATGCGGAGCCGGAACGTTGGGAGCGGGAACATATTACGCGCGCAGGTTCCGTCGCGAAATGCTGGTCTTCGGGAGAAAAGAGGAGGCCTCACGCGGAGGCGCGGAGAACGCGGAGAAAGGCGACACGCCGGCCCCTCCGCGTGCCGGAGAAGCCGCCGTGTGGAGATTGCCGCGATCCGGAGCTACAGCCGCAGCGACAGCGACGTCACCGCCGCCAGGTCGGAGGACCTCGCGCCGCCGCGCGCGGGGAAGGTGCCGCGCGGCGCGCCGAAGAAGCCGCGCACCTCCGTCCGCCAGAGCGCCGGCCCGCGCGCCACGTCGATGCCAAGCGAGGCGCCGTTGGTGCGGAGCCCGGGCGTCAGCACGCCGTCGCGGTCGTCGTAGCGCTCCACGCGGCCGTTCACCGCCACCGCGGGCGTCACCGCGTAGCGGCCCACCAGCGAGGCGGCGTACCACGTATCCCCCTCCTGCGTCCCCAGGTCCGCCGTGGGGATGATGAGCAGCGGGCCCGCGGCGATGCGCGCGCTCAGGTCGTTGAAGAAGCGGACCCCCTGAACGCCCGTGGACGCGTTCGGCTCGCGGCCCACGAAGTTCGAGTACGAGACGGTGACCGCGGGCGAGGCCGCCCAGTCGAGCCGCGCGCCCACCGCCTTGTCGTGGTTGTTCTCGGCGATGTTCTGCCAGCCGTTCACCACCGCGAGCGTGGCCGTGAGCGAAGGGGTCGCCTGCCACGTGGCCCGCACGCCGGTCTCGTAGTAGGGCGAGAACTCGGCCGCCAGCGAGCGCGTGTAGGTGGGCAGGTCGGCCGAGATCCACCCCTCGCTGCCCAGGTGCGAGAAGAAGATCCCCGCGTCGATCCACACCGTGCGGCCCAGCGCCAACCCCGCCCACGCCTCCTGCAGGTGCGGCAGGAAGTTGCTCACGCCGGCGATGGAGTCCGGCTCGCCGGCGTAGTTGAACTGCACGCTGGTGCCCGCCTGCAGCGCCAGCCGCCCGCGCGCCGCGGCGGACTGATACTTCGCCTCGACGTGCGCCAGGTTGACGTTGAACTCGTCGTGCCGCGCGGCCTGCGTGGTGAACGCGCGGTCGTGGCCGGCGGGGCGGTTGAAGTCGTACGCGTAGTAGCCGTCGACGAACGCGCCGAAGGTCACGCGCGCGGTGGTGTCGGCCTGCGCGAGCGCGGCGGCCGGCACGGCCAGCAGGGCCGCGGCCGCCAGCATCGTGGTTTTCATGGAGATCGGAACGGGTGGGCGGGAGGGAGATGCCGCTCGGACGGGCCGTATCTTACGCGTCGCACATCTCAGGAAAAAGCCTGATCTGCTTCACGTGACCTTGATCATACCTGATTCCACGATCAACTGTACATTGGACGAAGGAAGGAATGTCATTCCGAAGGCGCTGCGCCGCCCTGTCCTCCATGCCAACGCCATGGCGCCTGAGGAATCTGTGGCTGGCTCCCGAGCCACAGGCCGCCTGTCGCTCGGAGGCATGCCACAGATTCCTCGGGCGCCGCCCGGCATCAGCGCGATCGAAGGTTCGGAGCAGCGGCGCCGCTCGGAATGACATCCGATCGGAGTGCACAATCAATTGCGGCAGCCAGTAATGAAATCCAGATCGCCAATCTCGAACGATCTTCCGTGGCTACGGAGTGACGACGTTCTCCATCTTCACCACCTCGAAGTCGCTCGCGCGCACGTTGCGCAGCGCGGCCAGCTCGTCGTCGCTCCAGCGCGGGTCGGGCGCGCCGGAGACGTACCACGCGCTGCCGTTGTCGGCCAGCAGCATCCCGTACGTCTTCATCGCGTTCAGGATCACCTGCACGTTCGGCGAGAAGCGCGTCACGTCGAAGCCCGCCTTGAGCCGCACCCGCATCCCCATGGGCGGCAGATTGGGATCGGTGCGGCTGCTGGCCCAGTGCCGCGCGGGCGCCACGTACGCGCGCCGCGTGACCGGGCAGGTGAAGCGCAGCGCGTGGCGGACGGCCTTCTGCTCCACCACCTCGTCGTAGCGGACGAGGCCGGGAAAGATCGGCAGCCCCGCCGCGTCCGCCGACGTCCACCCGGCCGGCCGCAGCGCGTTGGACGCCAGGTCGAACACGGCGCCCGAGCCCGCGCTCCAGCTGGCGCCGGCGTTCACGGGATGCGCGTCGTAGAGCTCGTACAGCTTCCAGTTGTCGCGGTCGATCACCAGCACGTGGCGGTCGCCGGTGCCGTTGGGCCCGCCCTCCACCGGCGCGTCGGTGGGGACGGGATAGGGCCCGGGGTCGCTCTCGTCGTCGTACTCGAAGGTCACCGGCACCTTCCCCTGCGTCCCCGACACGACCACGTAGGGGATGCCGTTCGGCGCGCCGTTCCACACCGTTCCGAAGTCGGGGTGCAGCCCCGTCGTCGCGCTCCCGCACGCGGCGATGAGCGTGGCGGAGCTCGGGTCGACGGGATCGCCCGAGACGTCGCGGTTCCACGCGTTGTCGGCGGGGAACGGGCGCTTGCCGTCGAGGCTGGCGTTCGGCCCCAGGCCGGGGATCCCCGTGCCGCCGCCCCCGCCGCCGCCGCCGGTCCCGCCCGTGCCGCCGCCCGTCGTGCCGCCGTCGCCCGGCGCGGAGGGGCTGCCGCCGGAGCACGCGCCCGCGGCCAGCGCGGCGAGGAGAACCATCGTCGAGGGACGGAAGATCGTCATCGTCTCGCGGATCGGGGTGAGCGGATCGCCATCGGGTCCTCCGCCCCATCGGGCAACCCGGGTGCCGACGGTGACGGTATCTCCATCTCCAATCTCACCAATCACTTGCGAGACAGGAAGGCGGCCGGCGATGCCGCCGGCCGCCCGCGTTCCGAAGCAGTTCTTGCGAGATGCGGCAATCTGTACCCCTCGCCCGCGGGCAACCGCGTCCTTGTCTCCCGGCGACGTTTGCGCTACGAGAAAGATTGACGGACAACGTGTGTCTCTGGATCATTCATTCGTCCACGGGACCGATCCCTTTCCGCGAGGAGGCAGACTTGAAGAAGCTGATCCTGAAGATCGACACGCTGCGGGTGGAGTCGTTCGAGGTGTCGGATCGCGAGCGGGCGGGCGGCACCGTGCGCGCGCACGCCACCGTGGACACCGGCCCGTGCGACTGTGCCTGGAGCGACACCTATTGCGTGTTCGTCTGTCCGTAGCAGTGCACGGTCGGCTCGTGGAACGCGTAACGGGCCGCCAGTGCGATCTGTTCGTCGAGATGGGTCCCTTTCGCAAGGAGGTACACGTGAAGAAGCTGATCCTCAGGGTCGACACGCTGCGGGTGGAGTCGTTCGACGTGTCGGAACGCGAGCGTGCCAGTGGCACCGTGCACGCGCACGACGGCACGTGGGGAGAAACCTGCAACACGCAGTGCGCGACCGGCATCTGCGACTGCGTTCTCACCGACGTCTGCTAGGCCGCCCGCGGCCCGGGACGCTCGCCGGAAGGTCGGTGCGAACGGGCGTCCGGCGATACTCGCCGGACGCCCGAAGACGTCTGGACTTGCCGCCTCAGACCGTGCAGCCGTCGGTGCAGACGTACGCGCCGCCGCAGACCGAGTCGCCGCCGGGCGCGCCGCAGGTGCCGTAGCAGGTAGCGCTGGGATAGACCGTCATCGGGCACTGCTGCGCGTACGAATAGCAGTCGTCGATGTAGGGATTGTTGGTGCACCCTTCGGTGTCTGCGCCGCCGCACCCGAACGCCTCCTCGGTGTGCTCGCCGCACAGCCCGAAGCAGATCGTCATCTCCGTGCCCGAGCGGGCGCGGACGGTGCCGAACCGCATCACCGCCTCCGCCGTCTCGAACGACTCCACCTGCAGTCGTTCCATCTCCAGCCGCAGCTTCTTCATGGCGTCCTCCCGCAATGTTGTGAGTGGATGATGCGCGTAAGTGCGCACCTGAGATCTAAAACAGGCGAATGATTTTCACCAGAGGGCGTAAAATGCGCTGTACAGGAGATGGAGAGCGGCGCGGCCCCGGCATGCGCTCCGGGGCCGCGGAAGCCTGCGGACCAGGTTCGGGCCTGGTCAGCCGCCGCGGCCGGCGGGCTGCTCCCAGTCGCGCAGGTGGTCGATCAGGTAGTCGATGCCGAACACGTGCATCGTGCTGTCGTCCTCGCGGCGGAAGACCACCTGCGACCACCCCTGCATCCCGGTGGGGACGTAGCGCATCCCGTGCATGCTCAGCATCTGGCCGCTGATGGCGCGGATCAGCACCTGCTCGTAGCGGCTGCGGGTGAGCTCGCGCTCGGGGAAGAGGTTGTCCCAGGTGCACAGCCGGCCCACGTCCTCGTACTCCGGCGGGCGGTCGTCCAGGTCGAGGAGCGACGGTGCCCGGCCGCGCATCACGCTGCCGATCAGCCGGAAGGTGAACGGGTCGCTGATGCGCCGGATCGGGTGCCAGAAGTGCCGCACGGTCAGCCCCGCGATCGCGCGCAGGGACAGCGTCCGCCCGTCCGTCGTCTCCCACATCGGACGGTCGACGTCGGCCTCGAAGGGGTTGCAGTCGAAGCAGGTGAGCTTCGCCAGCCATCCCTTGCGCGAGGTGTGCGGGATCGGCGCGTAGCCGCGGATCACGGGGATGTCGGTCGTCTCCAGCGCGTCCAGCTCGAAGCTGGGCCAGCTCATCACCTCGCGCACCACGCCCGTGATCAGCGTGGCCGTGGCGATCATCAGCGACGCGCTGGGGGTGAAGTCGGCGGTGATCTCGATCCGGTCGCCGCGCGGCCGCACCCCGATCCCCGTCGACCGGCGGTTGGCCGCGAGGAGCATGACGGGGACGGGGAGGATGTAGCTGAGGAGCAGCGCCAGCTTCTGCACCGTGCGGCTGCGTCCCCGGCGATGGCGC
Source organism: Longimicrobium sp. (assembly GCA_036377595.1). Taxonomy (NCBI): domain Bacteria; kingdom Pseudomonadati; phylum Gemmatimonadota; class Longimicrobiia; order Longimicrobiales; family Longimicrobiaceae; genus Longimicrobium; species Longimicrobium sp. The sequence goes on from DASUYB010000105.1 coordinate 210,203, forward strand.
GGGAGCTCGAACGACACGTTGTAGTGCGTGCTGAAGCCGATCAGCCGCACCTCGCGCCCGGTGCGCCGCTCCCACTCGTCCAGCTCGCCGCGGACGTAGAGGATCGACTCCCACAGCGACCGCCCGGCGCGCGCGGCGCACCCCGGCGCGATCTCGATCACCGGCGTGGCCACCTCGATCACCCCCGTGTCGAAGTACACCGCGCCGCCGGTGGGCAGGTGGTACGAGGTTCCCTTGCGGTGCATCAGCGGCCCGCGCACGAAGGCGCGGGGGTCGCCGAACACGTCCTCGGGGCGCACCAGCTCGCCGTCCACCGCCACCTGGAACTCGGCCTCGAGCCCGATCGCCGCCAGCTTCAGATGTTCCTGGCGCGACCGGCCGCTCTTGGTGGCGTAGTCTTCCTTCTTCACCTTCTCGCTCATCAGGCCCCGGCTCCGGCGGTTTCCGTCTCGTCCTGCCGCGCTTCGTCGTCGGCTTCCGTCGGCTGCAGCTCGTCTTCTCTCCGGGCCCGCTCGCCCGGCACCCCGTGGGGCACCGTCACCGTCCATCCCAGGTCCAGGTGCAGGTGGTCGTCGGCCTGGGCCACCCCGCTCCCGTACGGGCGGATGTAGATTCCCGGCATCATCCGCCGTGCCACCTTCGCGTACTTCGCCACCGCCTTCTCGTCGTCGAGCCAGTCGTCGCCCACGCGGTAGAGGTTGGCCGCCGTACCCCAGCAGTGCGTGCTGGCGTGGGTCGACAGCCGGTGCCCGGGCGAGCGGTAGCCTCCGTTCGCGGCCACGTGGACGTACGTGCCCACCTCGCGGCGGAAGAGCTCCAGGAACGACGCCAGGAGGGTGACCGCGCAGGGGAGGAAGCGGGGCCACCCGCTCCGCAGCCGCTCGGTCTCGCGCACGTCCACGTTCAGGAACTCCCACACCTCGAAGTTGGGCGACAGCTTCGCTTCCAGCGCCACGTCCCAGGTGGGCACGCGGTAGAAGAAGCGCGGCAGCCGCCGCAGCCGCCCGTCGCGCCCGCGCATCAGCTCGCCGGGGCGCAGGATGCGCCGCAGCTCGTCGCCCAGCCGCGCGCCGTCCACCACCTGCAGGGGCGTGTCAGCCATCCGCGCCGCCCCCGGCCATCAGGTGCTCGTAGACCGCGCGCGAGATGCGGGCGATGGTGTCGCTCCGCCCCGAGGCGCCGGGCTCCCACTGCGTGAGCACGGCCAGGCAGTAGGGTTTCCGCCCGGGGAGGTAGACGATGGCCGCGTCGTGCGCCACGGTGCTGATCTCGCCCGTCTTGTTGGCCACGCGCGCGCCCTCGGGCACGCCGGCGGGGATGCCGCTGCGGAACTCCTGGTCGTGCAGGGTCTCCAGCATCCGCGCCGACAGCTCCACGCTGAACGCCGTCCCCTCCTCGATGGGGCGGAGGACGGAGATCAGCCCCCTGGCCGTCACCCGGTTGTTCAGCCCTTCCTCCCACGCGCGCTCGTCCTCCACACCGCGTTTCAGCTCCACCCCCGTCACTCCCAGCTCCTTCACCGACTCGCGGATCTCGTCGATCCCCACCAGGTCCACCAGCAGGTTGGTCGCCAGGTTGCTGCTGGTGACGATCATGTGGTACGCCAGCTCGTCCACCTTCATCGTCCGCCCGAGCTGGCGGTGCACCTCGCTGTTGGCGTCGCGGCCGCTCTCCACGCGGAACGGCTGGCCGCCGGCCGCGCTGTAGAAGCGGTTGCGCACGTGCACGCGGCTCTCCAGCACCAGGTGCCCGCGGTGCGCGGCGCCGAACACGCCCAGCAGGATGGGCACCTTGATGGTGCTCGCGGCGTGGAACCAGTCGTCGCCGTGCAGGTCCCACTCCGCGCGCGTCTCATAGTCGTACCAGGCCACGCCCACGCGCTGCGCGCCCGCCTCGTCCGCGATCCGCCGCACCGTCTCGTGGAGCGCGCCCTTCGTTGCCGTTGCCGTCATGCCGTGGGTGGGGTGATCAGCGTCCCGGGCGCACGCCTCCTCTCGGCTTCGCTCGGGGGAAACGCGCGGCATTGCAGGATGAGGGCCAGCGAGGGAACCGCTGGAGATCGCGGCCGAGAAGGGGCAACGGCGTGCAAGACCGGACCCATCCCCAATCCATGAAGAGCTTTAGCTCACGCAGAGGCCGCAGAGGCCGCAGAGAACTGCCTTCCGTTCTCTGCGACCTCTGCGCCCTCTGCGTGAGCCTGTTCTGTTGTTTGAGATTCGAGGGACGAGCGGTCAGCCGTCCAGCCCCGCCAGCGTCTTGCGCAGTGAGCGGGTGCGGGGATCGTCGGGGCCGGCCGTCTCGGCGAACCAGGCGGCGGCGCGCTCCAGGTAGCCGCGCGCCGCGTCGGGCTCGCCTACCGCGGCCAGGAGCTCGCCCAGCTTGGTCAGGTCGCGGGCGACGCTGTTGTGCCCGGGGCCGTACGCGCGCTCGTCGATCTCCAGCGCGTGGCGGTAGGCGTCGCGCGCGCCCAGGACGTCGCCCGCCTTCAGGCACAGGTCGCCGATGTTGCTCACGATCGTGGCGACGAAGGGATGGCCGCCGCCGAACACCGCCTCCGCGCGCTCCAGGGCGCGCGCGAACCAGCCGCGCGCCGCCTCCGTTTCGCCGGCGCGCATCAGCAGCAGCGCCGCGTTGTTCACGTGGGTGATGACGGTGCGGTCCAGCGGCCCGTGCTCGGCTTCCAGGATCTCCGCCGCGCGCACGCCGTTGCGCGCCATCTCCGCCCATTCCCCCAGCCCCAGCAGCGCGCCGTTGAGGTAGGTCAGGTCCCACGCCACGCGCACGTCGTGCTCGCCGTGGGCGCGGGCGCGCAGCTCGGCGGCCTGCACCAGCAGCGCGCGCGCCCCGGCGGGGTCCTCCCGCACCTCCAGCGCGTACCGTCCGGCCAGGTGCAGCACCTGCGCGGCCGGCGCCAGCCCCGCGCCCGCCTCGCCCGCGTGCCGCGCGACGGCGGCGGCGTGGGGATACAGCCGCGCGCCGCGGTCGCGGTCCTCCGGGCGCACGGGGTCGCCGGGGAAGGCGCGCTCCATCACCGCCGCCGCGGCGGCCGTCCACGCCCGGCGCGCGTCGCCGTCCAGCCGCTCGAGCGCGGCCGCGGCCACGGCGGGGTTCAGCACCAGCTCGCCGCCCGCCACGCCGCCGGCGCCCGCGTCCAGCAGCGCGTCGAACAGCCGCTCGCGCGCCGCGTCGTCGGCCAGCGCATCGGCCAGCGAGGGCGGCAGCGCGTCTCCACCTGCCTGCAGCGCGGCGACGGGGACGGGGTGCGCGGGATCGAAGAAGGAGCAGAGCGAGAGGAGCGCGGCGGCGTCGGGGCCGGACTCCGCCACGCGATCGAGCGCGGGATGGGGATCGGAATCGTGCGCGCTCATCGGGCGGCCGCGCGCGCGGGCGGCGACGACGATTCGGCGACGCGGCGGATGGACTTCAGCATCTCCAGCCGGATCAGCCCGCTGAACGGGGCGATCACCCGCCAGTAGCGCCGGAACTTGCGGCGGCTGGCGTCGTCGGTGCAGCGCACGCGCGTCTCCGTGGCCACGCGCACGCCGTCGCCGTCGTCCTCGAGCGTGAAGTTCCACGTCCCGATGGCGAAGCCCGGGCGGTCGAAGACGCGCAGCTCCTCGGGCGTAACCCGCTCGATCCCCCCGCCCGAGGTCCAGAACCGGCCGACCACGCCCAGCAGCAGCTCCTCGCCCGGCCGCTCGCCGAGGACGAGGAACCCCGCGCGCAGGATCCCGCCGCTCCGCCGCTCCAGCACCTTGCGCCGCCCGGCGCGGGTGAGCATGGCGGGCAGGTAGCGCATGGCCATCAGCGTACGCGTCACCGGCGCCCGCGAGAAATCCAGCGCCCGCACCGCCGCCCACACGCGATCGTGCGGCGCGCGCACCCGCGTCTCGTGCACCTCGTGCACGTCCCACTCCGGCATCCACTCGTCGATCAGCATCGTGGCGACAGAGCCAAATCAGTTAGCAGATCAGGATCGCCCCTTGAGCCAATGTGCCTGAGGACGAGACACGGGGCAACGCCAGTTGTTCCGCTCGACGCCCTGAGTGGAGAAGACACCGTGCCGAAATGTCCAGCAGAGTCAGAATCGGCCGTAATGACACGTTCTCGGATCGGAAACGTCTGAAGTAAAAGTGAGCCCGTCACCCTGGGCCGAACGAGTTCGACACGAGCGGGCATTACATCGACCCGCCGTATCACCTCCTCGATTCCGGTCCGAACCAATGCTTACGGTAGCCATGGGAATCCGTGCGCGGCTCTGCGCGCTCGCCATTGGCGTTGCGACGATCGCCGGCGCGAACGCCGCCGGCGCGCAGCGGAAGGAGATCGCGTACCTGAACGCCGTCATGCAATTCCGAGCGTTCGTGGTGCGCGACACCACCCGGTTCGACGCCTGCAGCGTCTACAACGCTGTGGGCCGTCCCGCCGACTTTCCCGCGGGCTTCGACCGGAGCGTCCTCCCGCTGCTGGACCGCACCGTAAATCCGTGCGGCGCCGACTCCACGCGCGTGGCCGTACGCTGGCCGCCACGGTTCGTCCGCGTCGAGCGCGTGGTGGTCGCCCCGGAAGCGAACGGGCCTCACGTCGTCCTCGCGGTGCGGAAGTACGAGTACTCCTATCGAGAGGCCTTCCGCGTCAACCCGGTGGGCACCAGGGCCAACGTCAGCGAGGTGAGGACGTACGGGATCCTCCAATCGCTCCCCATCCCACCGAACAGGCGAGTTCCGAACCTCTCGCCGGAGTAGACCGCGAAAGGCACCGCCGGCACGGGCGATCCTGCCGTTGCCCGTGCCGGCCTACGACACCTTTCGCCGCTGCCGGGACGGCCTGCGGTACGGCCGCCGCCCCGGCTGCGCGTCCTTCCAGTTCCACCAGAGCAGCTTCTCCGGCTCGGGGTCGTCCTCGCCGGCGAAGTAGACGGCGCAGCGCAGCACGTACAGCATGCACCGGTCGACGTGCGCGCCTCGCAGCTCGCACAGGCGATCGTACAGCGCCTGCGGATCGCCGCCGCGCAGGTCGTCCACGCGCCGCAGCCCCAGGTCCCACAGGTCCTCGGCGATGGACTTCCCCACCCCCGGAATGCGGCGGAACTCTCTCAGCACCTCGGGCTTTTCCATCTTCATCATTTCCTTACCAACGTTTCGGCGGATTCACGCGTCTTATGAGTGCGCGGGGGGGTGAAACCCCGGTCCGTGGAGCGCCGTAGGGCGGTTCGGGAGGTGATGGGACCCGTCTCATCCTTTCCTAATCGGATCAGCGCAACAAGTCAGGCGGATGGTCGGTACAGGCTACGTGAGACCGGCGCCGTTCGAGAATGCCGACGCGACCCCCACCTACGCTTCTGCGTCCTCCGGGTGGGCACGGCTGAGACGGTGAAGGGCTCCGGAGCAGGTGAGACCGCATGGGCGAGAGGCCCGTCCGACACGCACGTCGGGCGGGCCTCGTCCTTTGTCACGCCGCGGCCTGAACCGGCTCCTCGTCGGGCACCTCGGGCAGGTCGCACGGCTTCTCCCTCCGCAGCAGCAGCGCGCCGGCCGCCGCGGCCAGGATCGACGCGGTGAAGATCCCCACCTTGGCGTCCGTCACCAGCGCCCCGTCGGAAAACGCCAGGCCGGTGATGAACAGCGACATGGTGAACCCGATCCCCCCCAGCCAGCTCACCCCGTGCAGCGCGCGCCACCCGCACCCGGTGGGAAGCGCCGCCAGCCTCAGCCGGGTGGCCAGCCAGGCGAAGAGCGTGATCCCCAGCGGCTTGCCGACCAGCAGCCCGAGGAGGACGCCCAGCGTGACCGGGCTGCCGAACGCCTGCGCCAGCTCGCCCTTCAGCTCCACCCCCGCGTTGGCGAAGGCGAAGACGGGGATGACCAGGAACGCCACCCACGGCTGCAGCCCGTGCTCGATCCACTGCAGCGGGGCCTGTGCCGCCTCGGCCGTCTTCTCCAGCTCCACGATGGCCGCCTGCTGCCCGCGGTTGGTCAGGATGTCCGGGCCCTCGGGCCCCGCGTCGTCGAACGCGTCCAGGATGCGCCGCCCGCGGTCCAGGAACTCGCCGGTGTCGATGCGCGTGCGCGCGGGAATGGTCATGGCCACCAGCACGCCGGCCACCGTGGCGTGCACGCCCGACCTCAGGAAGCAGAGCCAGACGCCGAAGCCCAGGACGATGTAGATGTAGGGCCGGCGCGCGCCCAGGCGGTTGAAGACGACGAGGGCCACGAGCAGGCCGAAGCCCGCCAGCAGCATCTGCATGTCGATGACCGCCGTGTAGAACAGCGCGATCACCAGCACGGCGCCGATGTCGTCGGCGATGGCCAGGGCGGCCAGGAAGACCTTGAGCGGCGCGGGCGCCCGGTTCCCCATCAGCGCCAGCACGCCCAGGGCGAAGGCGATGTCGGTCGCCATGGGGATCCCCCACCCCGCCGCGCCGCGCCCGCCCAGGTTCAGCGCGGCGAAGATCAGCGCCGGCACCAGCATCCCCCCCGCCGCGCCGGCGATGGGGAGCGCGGCCCGGCGCATGGTGGCCAGCTCGCCCACAAGCACCTCGCGCTTGATCTCCAGCCCGACCACGAAGAAGAACACGGCCATCAGGCCGTCGTTGATCCAGTGGTGCAGCGAATAGTCAAGCGCCGCCCCGCCCACGCGCAGCGTCAGGTGCGTCTCCCACAGCGCGTGGTAGGCGCCCGCAAGGCTGGTGTTGGCGGCCACCAGCGCGGCCAGCGTCGACAGGATCAGCACCACCCCGCCCGCCGACTCGGTGCGCGCGAAGCGCCCGAACGGCGAGAGGAAGCGCTCGATCGGCGTGGGCGGCGGCGGCGGCAGGATCCGCAGGTCGTGCGCGGTCATGGAGCGAACATAACCGAATCCTGAACACCACGCGAATTGTGAGTAGATGCTGATCCTGACGCCATTCTGCCCACCTTCCGCGAGCGATGATCCGGACACTGGATGGGGGTTCACAAAAATGGCTCACGCAGGGTTAGCAGAGTCAGCAGTCGAACAAGCTGCTGACTCTGCTGACTCTGCGTGAGCCCTGTTCCGATCAGGTAATGAGCAACCCTTGGCGGCCGGCGCCGATCTTCACGACGAGTGGTCGTGGATGATGCGCCAGCCCTGCGGCGTGCGCACCATCGTCAGGGAGAAGATGCCGGTGCGCGTCTCCTGGCCGGTGTTCTTGTCCGTCACCACCCAGTGGCCGACGGCCAGCGCGTAGTCGCGCCCCAGCGGCCGCACGTCGATGCGGTTGTAGGCCAGGTTCAGCGTGGGCGTGCCGCCGCGCCACCAGCTGCTCAGGTAGGTCTCGCGGATGGCGGGGACGCCGTGCACCACGTCGCGACCCACGAAGGTGGTCTGGTCGGAGTTCAGGTAGGGGAGGAGGAAGCCGTCCAGGTCGCCGCGGTTCCACGCCTGCGCCGAGGCCTGCAGCACCTGCTCGATCTCAGCCGCGGGTGAGCCGACGACGGACGGCGCGGGCGCGGACGACGTTCGCGCGGTGGCGCATCCGGCCGCGGCGGCCGTGGCCAGGATGGCAAGCGCGCGGCGCGCCGGAACAGAACGGTGCATCGGTCGGGCTCCAGGGGTGCGGGGTGGACGCGGGTCGGGGTGCGCGGCTGCAAGATAGCCGCGCGGAACGGCTTGCACAGCGGCCGAATTCCCCCTGAATTATGGCGCGTTCGCACGTTCATCCACTTCGTACATCTGTACACTCTCTGTCCATGTTCTTATGCTAACCTGTTGCAAGCGAACGCATCACGCCACCGGTAGTACAGGTTTCGGCATCCTGCCGGTGCGTGTACGTCGTAAAACTGTGCAACCCCCTTCTGGCTCCTTCTTGCGGCGGACAGATCCGGCTACTAATCTTTTGAAGTGTAATTTCACCTCTAGTAAACACAGTGTATGAGCGACTCCACGCTCAGGGTTCCCCTCACACGAAAGGAGGAGCCGGTGCCTGAGCGCGCTCCCGATCCGTCCATCGACCGTATCCGCGAGCACGCACGCCGGATGGTGGCCAAGACCTCGCTGCGCAAGGTGGCCAAGGCCGCCGGCGTGAAGGTGGGCGCCACCAAGAAGTTCGTCGACGGATCCGTGCCGTACGAGCGCAACGCGCGGCTGTGGAAGAAGTGGTACGTGCGAGAGCTTCGCGAGGGCGTGGCCGAGGCGCCGGACACGGCGCTGCCCACCGCCGACGCGCAGGCGCTGCTGGACCTGCTGCTGTGGTCGGTGCCGCAGGAGCAGCGCGGCGACGCACGCCAGGACGTGGTGCAGATGTTCGTGCGCGCCCACCAGGTCCGCCAGCTCACGCCGCCGGCGTGGGCGCTCGAGCTCTCCGGCGGAAAGTAGCCAACGGGCCGCATTCTCTGACGGACGCCGCCGCATCGGGATGATGCGGCGGCGTCCGTCGTGCTTCGGGCGGTTCTCGTCGTCGTGTGGGGAGGGGGCGAATGAATTCGCTGCAACGACCACACGAAGTCCGCCTGCGCGGACTACCACGGTCGGCTCCGACGCGGCGGCGGTGCGCGCGGCGGGCGGTGGTCCTTTCCATGCGCTGACGTTCGGCACGGTCGCTGTAGAGGAGCCCAACAGCCTCGCGCGGTTTGCGAGGGATTACGCGCGTCCCGCGTAAGTGGCCGCTTTGCAAGCACTTAGCGTTCTGCCCAGTGCCTGCTGTCAGTTCTAGCTGTCGGTTCGCTCAGGCCGCCTTTTTCAGGCCGTCGCGGCGGCGGGTCGAGCGGGTCTTGGGCGCCTCGGCGGTGTCGCTCTCCAGCAGCGCAACCGCGTTGTGTAGCGTGGGAAGGTCAACGAAGTCGTACACCCGCCGCATCGTCTCCCACGTGGTTCCCGCAAGTTCCTCCTGCACGGCGGGGTCCAACGCCCGGAACCTCGGGTCGCGGATGCCCGCCCGCTTCTCGCCGTGGTAGCCAAGGCGCGGAATGTCGATCCCTTCTGCCTTCTTGGTCGCCCGCATGTAGTGCTCAAGTTTGCACTTGGAAACGGGCCTTGACGGGTCACCCGGTTCCGGCAGCAGCCAAGGCGAGTCCTCTAGCCCGTCCTCGCGACGGTGCGCCAGAGCGCGCCGGATCGCTTCTACGGCCTTCGTGGTGAGAGGGGTTACCCTCGTCTTGCCCACCTTGTCAAACTCGCCCTGCCAGCGCACCACGCGCGCGGACAGGTCGATGTCCTCTAGCGCGAGCTGACGCACGCTGTTGCGGCGGCGGCGCGTCTCCCGGCACAACTCCATCGCAACCGCCATGCGCCAGTTGCGCGCGTTCTCCGCAAGCCGCTTGTGCAGCTCCGGTGTCATCTCCTGCCGCACCGGCGTATCGCTCGGGGGATCGGGGAATCCCTCCCAAGGATTGCGGATCAGGAGCACGTTACCGTCGTCGCGCTCCAGCTTGGCCCACTTGAACACGGCCCGCAAGAACCGAACGTCGTTCTTGACCGTCTGCCCCTTGGCCTTGGCAAAACCGGGAATCGTGCCTTCCATCCGCGCCCGCACAAACTCGTTGTAGCGGACGCGTCCCATCTCCGTCCTGGGCCGCCCGTCCGGCCCGATGCGCTCAACAACCGCATCGCGTCCGAAGTAGGCGAGGAACATGCGCCGGTCCGCGTCGTTCTGCCTCTGCGTGTCGGCCTTCTTGTTGGGGACAACCTCCTTGAAGTACAGATCCAGCAGATACCCAAGGGTGACCGGCCCCGACTGCTTCGGCCCCGACTCGGCGCCATTGCGAATGTCGCCAAACCGCAACGCAATTTCCTCCGCCTTCTTGATCGCCTCGGCGCGCGTGGTGACTCCAGCGGCGGCGAGGCTGATACGCTGGCGCTTCTTGGCCTGCGTCCCCGTACGCGGATCAATCACCGGACCCGTATTGTCAAACAGCGGTTCATGCCATTCAAGCATGAGGGGACCGCCCTTGCCGTCCTCGTAGGCGCGTACGCGGTTCTTGCCCTTCTTGCCCGCGTTGTAGCTCCACGCCTTCTGCTTAGTCTGCGCCATCGTTCGTCCTCCGGATTGAGCGATGGCGCGCGCAACCCGCATTCTTAATATAGTGAACTATTGCAATACACGCAAGGGTTTTCTTTGCAACAAACACGAGCTGATTGCAGGAAGAGCCTAGTTTTTTTGCGTGCTGAGGGATTGGCTTGTGGTGCAACAACGTATCAATGTGATGCAATGTTGTGTAATAACCGCTCGCCGCGCCGCGTCCAGCCACCCACGTACGGCCACTGCCGCCGCTATCCGCTTGACCTACGCGCCGGGCGTCGCCGTAGCGCACCGCAGGTCGTCGCCGCCACCGCACCCCCACGATGACGAAACGTGGGGGTGTGGGGGGCGCTGCCCCCCACAAAAACGGCGCCGCAGGCGACCGCCCCACCGACCCGAAGGCATGAGGGCGGTGATCGACCGCGTGAGGGATTCGCGCCCGGAGGGCCGGGACGGCGCCGCCACGGCGGTTTGTGGCGGTGCTGGCCCGGCGCGGTCGGCAACGGTTGTTTCGTTGCCTACCGCGCGCGAAGCCCGGCCCCCGCGCAGCGGGGGACACGCCCAAGGTAGCTGTTACGGAAGATTGGGTGACCGCGTTCATTGGAGTACCGTGGCAGGATCGTGCGTCGCCGGGTACTCCGATCCTACGTCACTTCGCGGTCGTGCGTTCGCCGTCGAGTCCGTTTGGGGAGAATGCTAATCAGCTCGAAATCATCCCCTAAGCCTCATCTTACCACTCTCGGTGAAGAACGTGACGGGTCGTCATTACGGAGCGTTCCCCAGACACGAGAACTTGTGTAAATTCATGTAGACGGACCGCTGAGCAGGGCGGGAACAGACCTTTCGCGGCTGACCGCCAAAATCGCGGGAGAAAGTTGTACCGGACTTCTCTAACAATAGTCACCCCCCTCCGTCCCCATAGATCCCTCCCCCGGGTTCGTGAGTAAGACCAAAGCATAGGCAGACTCATACGTGATCCATGCGATAACGCTCACGCTCAAGGTATAGCAGCTCGCCCCGGGGCCGAACCCTTGACGGAGGGTTGCACGGCGGGTATCGTTTTCCGCAGAAACAGCGGCGCCGCACCACTTTCGGAATCTCGCGGAACCCCCGTCAGAAGCATGGCTGAGACGACGAAGGACAAGGCAGGGACGACTAACCGCGCGCTGGTCGCCCGGTGGGGTGGTAAGGAGGAAATCCTTGCCGAGGGATGGGTAGGCGTGCCGATCTCCTTTTTGAAATATTTCGGTTCTCTGAATCTCACGCCCACGGAGGCGATTTTCATCATCGAACTTATGGGTTACAAGCGGGATGAGCGGGCGCCATTTCCCGGGTACAAGGCACTCGCCAAACGGATGGGAGTGTCGCCGGACTACGCGCGCAAACTCGCCCGTGGCCTTGAAGCGAAGGAATATATCCGGAGGCAAGTCCGGGTGGGGACGACAAACCGGTTTGATCTAAGCCCCCTGTTTGAGCGACTGGCAGCGCGCGCCAAGCAGGAGGCAGAAGCACGCGCGGAACGAGCATCGCGCGCTGGCAAGGCATAGACGACGAAACAAACGCCGAGAGGACCGCAGCCTCAGCGCCCTGGAAAGCGGTCGGCCACGATCCTCTCGTCTTCCGCCCCCTCTCGGGGTCGGCGTGCGGCCCAACGGAGCCGGACCGCACGTTTGAGCCTTCAAGCCCCCGGCAAGGGGCGTCGGCTCCCGTCAACGGGATGTCTTTATGAGACACCGTGGGACCCGCCGCACGGACGGCGGATGCTGCGGACCGAAGGTCCGCAAGCGGCACCGCCGCTTCTGGCCGTGGATTCGGTCACAGTAGCGGTCCGCCACAGAGGGGGTGCGTCGGGAAACCGGCGCACCCCTGCTTACTCTTACTTGCTACCTGCGTTCCCGGCTTAGAGAGCTGAGGATCAGTTCCTACACCTAACAAGATGCCCGACAGGGGTTGCGTTGTCAACCCGCGATGAGGAGAAATCCCTTGCGCGGCAAGGATTTTGGTAGGTGCGCGCCTACAGAACAGCGGGTTTACATGTCAACCCTTCTCCCTCGCGAAGCGTGTTTCTGACGCCGTGCTCCACGGCAAGGTCCGGTGTTAGCGGCCATGTGTTTGTGCGAGTTCCCGCAGCCTGCGCCGCCGCTCCTCGTCGTGCTCGGGATCGTGCGGGGATGAGCGCGGCTGTTCCTGTAGCGCCTGCTTGATCGCGGTATCGGCCAAGCTGGCGAGCGCGGGCGGGAGCATGGCGTGCAGCGCGTGACGGATGCGGCGCCGCTCGCGCTCGTTGTGGACGCTGCGCCACTGCATCCCGGCGAGCATCCGCGCCGCCGCCGCAACCTCCTCTGCCCCGGTGCGCGGCGGCTTCGCCGCGAGCAGTGCCGCATGTCGCGCGGTTGCCTCCCGCACCCTCGCCTCCGCCTCACGGCAGGTCCAACGCCGCGCGTGTGCACGGGCGGCGGTCCCCACCGCCTGCGCCAAGTCTCGGGCGCACGCTCGCGCGCCGGTCGTGTCCTCCTCGATGATGATGCCGAGCGCGCGCTTGCGCTCCACGAACACGAGCGCGCCGAAGTGCTCGGGCACTTCACGCACGACGCGCTGCGCCTCCTCCAAGCCGTAATCGCGCGCGTAGCACCAGATCGCGAGCGCCGCCGCGCGGGGCTGCTGGTACACGTCCGCCGCGTTGTCCAGGACGCCCGCCGCTGCCGCGCGCCAGTGCTTCCGATCCTCGCGCGCGAAGGTCACGCGGGACTTGGCATCGGCCAATGCGGTAAATGCGTCGTACGCGACGCTTTCGTGTGCGTGTGCCGCGTGTGCCGCGCGGATCGCGGCGACCGCCTCCCGTAGCGTCTGCCGTGGACGGCTGGCGCGCAGCGCCCCGAACACGGCGACGGCATCCACCACGGCGCGGAGCTGGCCGGGGTCGAGCGGTTCGCGCGGGGCGCCGTAGCGTTCCGGCTGGACGAGGATCGCACCCACCGTGGCGTCCGGGTCGCGGTCGGCCGCGGCGCGGAGCGCGCGGCGGGCCGCGTGGGGATCGGCGTACACGCCTGCCAGTGCGCGGCGGAAGGTGCGTGCTCCGGCGGCGTACGCCAGCGCGGCCGGGGATGGCTTTCGGGGCTGGGGCGGCGCGGCGGCGCCCGGCCCGGTGTCGGTCTGCTGCATCGGTGGATTCCTAGCGGGAGTGGCCGCGTTCGCGCTCGCGGTCGCGGCCCAGCGCCATGTCGCGGGCGAGCTCGCCGGCCTTCTTGACGAGCGCGCCGGCGGAAGTGGGAAGCATGGGGGCAACCTGCTGGACGAGCATGAGCGCGGCCTTGGCCGCGCCTGCGGCGAACTGGCGCGCTGCCGCCTCGGCCATCAGCTCGGCGGCCTGCCGCACGCGGGCGGCAACGTCCACCGTGCGCGCGGCCTGCGTGAACGCCTGCCGCGCGGCGTCCGCCGCCGCGCGGGTCTGGCGCACGGCACCCGCCGCCTCGGCTACCTGACCGGCGCGCGGCCGGGCCTCCACCCGCCGCGCCAGGTCGCGCACCGCTGCGGACAGCTCGGGCGCGCGTGCCTGCGCGGCGCTGTGGTCCAGCTCGCGCACCAGCCCGAACACGCGCGACCGCTCCACGCCGCGCATCTCGCCGAAGCGCTCCGGCTGGTCGTGGACCGCGCGGGCGGCGGCGGCGTGGCCGTGGGACGCGGCGTAGCGGTGCAGCTCGCGCAGCGCACGCCCCGGATCGGCGTACACGTCGCCCGCCAGCTCGCGCACGCGGGCGAAGTCATGCACGGCGGCGGCGCGTCGGTCGCGGAGCGCGTCGAGGGTGGACACGGCGCGCCGCGCCGCCTCGTCCGCGCGGCTCGCGCTGGCCTCGAGCGCATGGACGCGGGCGGGCTCGCGCAGCAGCGCGGCCGCCTCCTTGGCTGCGGTGCGGTTGCGGGCGGTGCGCTGGACGGCGTAGTCGTAGGCGTTGCCCGCCGCTCGGGCGGACTGCTCGGGGGCGGGCGCGGTGCGGAGCGCGCCGTATCGCGCGGGCCCCCAGCGGAGCGCCGCCGCAGCCTCGGCGGCGCCCCGGCTGTCCACCGCCCGCAGGAACGCGCGCCGCGCGTCGTGGGGGTGCGTGTAGATCGCCCGGAGATCGCGGTCCAGCTGCCGGGCGGCGGCGTGGTAACGCTCTCGCGGCGTGGTGGGCGTGCGCGGCAGCTCGGCCGCGCGCGGGGCGGGTTCGGCGCGGGCTGCGCGTGCGTCCAGTACGCGCGCCGCCGCGTCCTGACGCGCGCGGTAATCGCTGTACGGTCCTAGCCTCTGCTCCAGCCGGTAGCGGGATGCCTGCGGGTGGACGTCGGACGCCTTCACCTCCTGCCGCCCGTCCGTCACCACCATCCCGCGCCCCTTCATCCGGAGCGCAAGGCCGTGCTCCGCAAGGCCGCGCTCAACTTCCGCCCACGACCGCACGCGCTCCAAGTGCGGCCCCGCCTGTGCCCGCACGCGCTCCGCGAACGCGGCGTCCCCACGCGCCGCCCGTGCGGCGGGCGCGCGCTCCTGCCCCATCTCGGGCACGCGGGCGAGCCTCCCCGGCACCTCGCGCAAGCCCATCTCCACTTCAAGGCGGCGCAAGCTCGCCTCAACGCGCTTCTTGCTGAAGCTGTCCGCCCACGCGCGCCCCGTCTCCGGGTGTACGCGGTTTACGGCGAGATGGACGTGGGGATGCGCGGTGTCGCGGTGGGCGACGATGAGCGCCTGACGGTCCGCCAGCCCAAGGTCGCGGAGGACTTCGTCGGCCACGCGGCGCATCGCGGCGCGGTCTACCTCGTCGGCGGGGTCGAAGCTGATCGACAGGTGAAAGACGGGCTTTTGCGTCTGCACCGACTCCCGGGCGGTGGCGGCCATCAGCCGCGCGGCCACGTCGGGGCGCTCGGTCGGCAGGTTCCGGGTTTCGATCCAGTCCACCCGCTCCGGGTGGGCGCGATCCTTCCCGGTTTCCAGGTAGCTCGCCAGCCCCTTGAAGCTGGTCCCCAGCTTGTTGACGTTGCCGATCACGCGGCCACCTCCCCGCGCACGGCGGCGTCCACCTGCGCCAGCACCTCCAGCAGCTCGTCCGCCGGGGGAAGCTCCTCGGCCCCGTTGGCGCGGTGGGCCAGCGCGTTCAGCGCGGCCCCCGCGTCGATCAGCGCGGCCAGACCCTCGGCCGCGCCTGCGCCCGCCACGGCGGGCGCGGCGGCAATCGCGTCCTCCACCGCACCGGCCGCGTCGGCGAGGAGCCCGGCGGCGGCCTCGTCGCCGTCCAGCTCGGCCACGCGGCCGAGCTGCCGCAGATTGTTCAACACCCGGCCGAGCTGCCGCACGCGCTCGTCCGCCCCGCGCGAACGGCGCGTTGCGGGCGGGTGGCCCAGCGCCGCCTCGCGCACGTAGCGCAGCGGCGGAACGCCGCGCGCCCGCGCCTCGGCCTCGACCTGGCGCCACTCGTCGGGCGTCCAGCGGGTCGGCTTGCGGATGGTCCGGCGCGGGGGCATGGGTGGTCCTGCCGTTCCTTTGAGCGCAGCGAAAAGGCGAGCCGTGCAGAGGGGCCAGCGAGCGCAGCGAGCGAATAGGCCCCTCTGCACACTGCTCGCTCTCGGTCTATCGCCACATACCGGGACAAGTTCGATAGGGTTCTATGATGCGTGACAAAATGCTCCACGCTAATCGCAGAAAAACATCCGATTAACCCGGAGCTAATCGGACGCTGGCCCGGTCGCATCACAAGCCTAGCCCCGCCGCAGATAGCCCGCGTGAACCCGGCAACTCGCCAAGCCGACAGGCTTCCCCCACATCACCCGCTTTGGAGACGGTGAACGCAAAGAGGGCGGCTGGGCGCCATTCGGCGCTAGCCGCCCCGTTGTTATCCCGCGCTGCGTCTTGAGTCGCGAACGGTAAGCTAGCTTATCCCAAAATCGTCCGCTCGCCGTAACAACCCGGACAGGGTGCATCGTAGCTCATATGCATGCGCATATCAAAGTCTCCACGGGTGAACATCGGAGTTTGGTGTCCACAGATCCGGCAGATCCGGTCATCTTGAGTGACAAAACAGGTCGATGCTACGATGGTTGTTAACTCACCGCGCGTGAGCCCTGCTGCTACGGCCAGATCCTCAGTACGATGGCGGAATGGCCGACGTTTACTCGGACGGTCGGGATGTTCCCAGTACAGCTTGCACAGGTCTGAGGCTTCGGGTGGTGAATCGGGCAGGAGATGTACATGCAGGCGCTTCATATAGCGGCTTAGTCTCGCGTGGGTTCGTCAATCCAGTTGCTGGAAAGATCGCCAGCAGTCGCACCTGGGGGAGCGTTTTCACATAAATACTGCTCCATCGTTTGAATATTCCGGACAGCAAGATCCAAGCGGGATCGTTCAGGAGAATACACAGCTTCAAAGCCGGTTTTGCCGCGACGGACAATTTCGCGGCCCTGTTTGATTGCGACCAACACTGGATATGCAGTGACAACGGAACACGTGTGGCCAGTCGCGCCCACTTCAACCATCGCATCACGCGCCTTCCGGGGACCGACGCCAACCAGAACCACGTGAAAAGGACGGGAGACGCTATTCAGGATCGCTAGAAGCCCAGCCATCTCAGAGCCGAATGCCCGTTTGTCCTTCGTGCGTGAGAAATCCCGGGAAACCACCCGCACGTTCGGATTTGCTTCCAGCCATTCAGTCCAGCGACCCGCATCGTCGGTGGAGCGCCAGTAGATATTAGGAATTGCAGCAAGTTCGGTCGAAGCAATCTCTTCGATCACCCGATGGTGGCGGAGAAGCATGCAGACGTTGTGAGAGCCCGGTTTCCGCTCCTCCGAGGTAATCGAAAAAGTCGGCCCTGTAACCGCAGAAAATCCACCCAATACCAGGCGCGCGAAAAAAGCTCTTCGCTGCATTCCCCAAAACCCCTCAAGAAGCCCGTCACGCCCATTAAGAACAGCTAGTATCCTCGTTCCATCAGCGATGCGCAACGCGGTCCGTACAACGTCAGGGGATTGGAGAAAAGGGCGGGCATCCACTGGCCCGTTAACATGTCTAGTGAATAGGGTCTTGGCATCGGCC
The DNA here is from genome assembly GCA_036377595.1 of Longimicrobium sp. Taxonomy (NCBI): domain Bacteria; kingdom Pseudomonadati; phylum Gemmatimonadota; class Longimicrobiia; order Longimicrobiales; family Longimicrobiaceae; genus Longimicrobium; species Longimicrobium sp. Next base: position 227,239 of record DASUYB010000105.1, read on the forward strand.
CCTACCCATTTTACGGACAGGCGATGGCCGACACTGAGTTCGTTAGTGCGTGTGGGAATGAAGATTGGAAGCTGGTGCGGAAGTGGAACGGAAGGGATCGCAAGCAAGTCAAGCGGAAGTCCTGCTTCGATGTGAGCGAGAAAATCATCTGCTCCATCCGCACGAAACAAATTCTTCCGCTCGCGACAGATCACCCGGCATTTGTGGCACTGGTGGCGCCTGCCCGGCTCGCTCCATACACACCCGCACGGAGCCGCGCTAGATCCGCCGCACTGATCCCACAGCAGGCATTCGGAAGGACAAGTCCTTTCCCAAAGGGAAAAGTTCAATCCCGCCTCGAACACCGGAAGCCGCTTGTGCACTACAGAATGCCTAGTTCAGATGGACACGCGCTTTCAATGGGTTGGTATCCAGCGCGGTGATGCGACCTGAGTTGTAGCCGCGATCTGAAACCCTCGCCCGATATGCGGGGGGAATGTCCCCAAGCCGTCCGGCTGTTGCGTGAACCTCTAAACCCGCATTGGTGACGACCACGCGGACAGGTTGATCCACGGAACACCGGCCATGGACGGAGGCATCAATTCGGACCAATGCGACGGAGAGCCCAGCGTCCGGCGAACCACCGCCGTTCCCACCGTTTCCATCACCGCTGCCATCAGAGATGATGCGTGATTTCCGCTCCCCATCAACTTGAACGGTTTTCGGCTGCCCTTGGTCTTTGTCTTTTCGCCCCTTACCCATGGATCACTCCTCCAGGCTGGAAGCAAATGCGGACGAATGGTGGTGCGGAACTGAGAATATGAACACACCGAAGACTTACCGCAACCCCAGTCCTTCAACTTGTTATTCCATAGGACGATTCCAAGAGTCCGATGGCTAGAGGTTCGCGTCTTGATTAGATCGTAGGTGGAACGTGGCGCTTTACACCCGCCCGTATTATCCTGTCGCCTAAAGTGTCTATCTTTCGCGAGTTTATCCCCATCGTGAAAGCATGTCGCGTCAGAGTCCAGCCGAAAAACCGCGTCCATTCAGGCCGCCGATTGCACCCCCCGCTCCCCGACCGTCGGCAGGCCTCGGGATCCCGCAGGAGCTACCAACCCCGCTGGGTGCCGTGCTCTTTAGGGCCGTTAGGGACGTGCAGCAATGCACCGACACGCCGCCGGACGAGCGCCAACGGCTGATTCGACCGCCCACAGCCGAAGTGCAGGAGCGCTTTGCGTCCGCTCTGCTGGAAGCGCCGGAACTGGCCGGACCGCTGGCTACCTTCGCGGCCTTGCTTCGTGCGCCGGGATCGGTCGACGCGGCAGAGCTGGCCGGAGCGTGCCACGTCGTGTACGAGTGGGCCGACGCGAAGGGGTACAAGCGGACCGCGCTGCATTTCGCCGAAGCCGCTGCCTATGCAGACCCGGCGGACGCTGCGCGTGCGAACTTCGCTGCACGCACCGCCCGCCGCGCATTGGAGAAGCAGCGCGCCACCGATTGGTACGCGCGGGCCTACAAGCTCGCGACAAGCGCCGTCAACCGCCGCGAGGCGATTTACGCGCTGCTTGGCTACGGCACGATGATGAAGGATGCAGGCAACTACGAGGAGGCCCGTAAGGCATTCGAGCGCGGAGCGCGGCGGGCCACGACCACGCACCGCAGGAGAGAGGCGGCGGAAGCCTATCACGATCTGCTCGCGCTGGCTTTGGAGCAGAGAAAGCTAAAGCTCGCGGAGATGTATGCGCGCAAGGCACTGTGGGTTTATCCCGTGCGGCACCCGCGCTTTCCTGCTCTCGCGTATGATGTTGCGTTTCTCCTGCTCCTCCGCTCGCACTTCTCGGCTGCGGTTACGATTCTGGATCGAACCGTTCCGATCATCGCGCGGCTGGAAGAGCGTGCGTTGGTGCTCTCCGCCCTGGCGTGGGGCGCCGGGGCGGCCGGGTGGACGACCCGGCGCAAGGAAGCGCAGCGCCAGACGCTTGAACTGGTAGCGGTGCACGACGACTACGCGCCGGGCGTCTACATCCATCTCGCGGACGCATGCCGTGCGGAGCGGGATTGGGTGCAGGCGACCACGTTTGTTGCGCTGGCGCAAGAACTCGCCGTCGCGCGGGAGGAACCCGGCCTCGCTCAGGTTGCGTTATCACTACGCGCGGCGATCGAGCGGCGCGAGGAGCACCCGCCCGAGCTTCCCGAGACAGAGGCGAGCGCGGCGCTCCTGCGCAGCATCATTGTGCGTTTCGGGAAGTGGAAGCCTCCGCAGAGCGGCGGATCATAGGCTCAGTGCCCGGAGCCTAGCGTCTGCCCTCCGAACGCCGATGTTGATCCTGAATCAGCGGCCACCGTCGAACTAGAGGCGGTGGCCATCGTGCTTCCGCCGCCGTCCCGGTGACCGGAGCCGAGCGTCTGACCGGTGTCGAACCGGGGCGCGGTCGCGTGTGATGCGTCAACCGCAACGGGTGAGGACGAGCATCCGGCGAGGCCTGCCGCAAACGCAGCAGAAAGCAGTAGGGAGCGGAGTTTGAGCATGGTTCGCCATCCCGGAAATGTGGTGGAAAAAGACGGAAGGAGCGAACCCAATCTAGAAATGGCACACGTATAACGCCACGAACGCGGACTGCTTTTTCCCGCCACGGCTACGGGCGGCGCTCAGCTACAAGAGGCGTGTACACTCCGCGCATGCGCTCGCTCGCCCTTCCTTCGCCGTCACCGGAATCCGCCTCCCGGCCGACAAGTGGCCGCCAGACTCTCGGCAGCAATCACGACGCACCACAGCGGCCGTTAGCGTCACTGCCTGACGCGGCGGACCTTGAAGGGTTCCGTGGGGGCGAGTTGTGGCCGGTCTGGTGGAACGTCTTCAAGGATCGGTGCGCGGAGCTGGGTTCCGGCGAGGCTGCGAAGACCGCCGGGCGGCTGATTCACCACGTGGAAACGGGGTGGGGGGCCATCAGCGAATTACAGCTCGCGTGCGAGCGGCAACGCGGACACGCCGTCTCGGAAGGTGACCGCCTATCGCACTTTCTCGCGTACCTGGAGAGCGATGTAGTCACGGCTTTCGTGGCGTGCACGGAGGCTGTGACCGGGTGCCTCCGACCGGCGGAGCTATCAGGCGAGGGCGATGATTCGTCCGCCTGTGGACTGGCAGCGCGGTTTGACCGGGGGCTTGCCGTTGCGGCTCTTGCCGCGCAGGCAAGCGACTTGAGTCCGTCTTTCCGAACCGCTGTAACAGCCGTCGCCGACGCTCTTGTCGATTGGGGCGCCGAAGTGTGCACCCTTCTCTCCGCACTCACCCGGATAACCGTTGGCACTGCTGGGTGACCTCCCCCGACCCGCCACGCTCCCGTCCCTCCCCAGTCCGTCAAGCGTGCTGTTCAGAGGAGCGGCTTGGCCCGCTCTATCGTTCCCTCCCACAACGCGGGAGCTGTCGCCGGAGCGGTTCTCCCGGTTCGCCGGGTACGCCGAAACGCGGTGAGGTGATAACCGATCCGAAATCGTCTGCGGGGTATGTCCGAGCCTCGACAGGCGTTCACCTCGGGTGGCAGCTCCCCCCTTTCATTGGGAACGATTGGCGGGGGGTATCTACGTGGGAGCACAGCGCGTAGTGAGCGAGGAGCGGCAGGCTGCCGCGCTCGCTTTCTTCGTGGGGCTGGTGAGGCACGATGCGGGATACCTGGTGCGCGGCCAGCGGGGGTGGGCGCACCATGAGGACGTGCAGCTCGGCACCCGCGTTTACCGTTGCTCGGAGGTGTGCGACACGCTGCTAGGACGGCGGATGCTGGTGCGGGAACTCGCCAGCTCCCCACCGCACGCAGCAGTCCCCGTCTATGTCTACCGGGTCACGGAGAAAGGCATGGCGGCGCACGCGGAAAGTACCGGTGCGGCGCTGCCGCTGCTTCCGCCCCTCGGGCCAGCGGACCCGGGGCGTCCGATCTACGCGCCCACGGGCGCGCGGTGGGTGCTCGACTCGTTACGGGATGCGGTCACGACGGGTGCCGGGCGGGGTCGGATTCCGAACGAATGCGGTTGGCTAACAGCGGTTGAAATCCGCAAGCCGCTGGACACGTGGAACGAGCGATACGGCAGGCCGGGACGGTTCCGCACCTTCGATGATGCCACGATAGCCGCGATGGTGAACGCCGGTCTGGTCGAGCGGCAACACGTACGAGTTGATTGGGGCCGCGAAAGGCCGCTGGTGGTCTACCGGGCGACGGAGTTTGGCCGAGCGGCGCCCCTCTTGGAATGGTCGGGGCCGGAATGTGACGAAACCGCGCCGGGCAAGGAACTGCTGCGCGCCTTGGCGAGTTGCGGGCGTGCGCTCGTCCTCGGGAGCCTCAGCGCGTGAGGCGCGCCGGGCGCGATCCCGGCGAACGGCGCGAACGCGCGCTGACCTTTCTGGCGCAGCTCGCGGTGTTGAACGCCGGATACCGCGCACACGGGGTGTGCGGCTGGGCGCACCCGGACGACTTCAGCCTTCTGGCGGGCCCGTACGACTGGCCCGGCCTGCTGGGTGAACTGGCGCACGCGGGCGCGGCCGATGCTGCGGCGGCACGCGGGCCGGGGGTGGACCAGACCACGCAGCTATACCGGATTTCACCGGCCGGGATGCGGGAAGTAGCTCGTACGCTGGGCGAGGCGGCACCGGACGTTCCGCAGCCTGCACCCACAGAGGGAACGAGCGGGTTGTATGTCTCGGCGGGCGCGCGGTGGGCGCTGGACGTGTTGCGGGATACCTGCCGGGATGGGACCGGCCCCGTGGGGCTCACGGGTGTCCGTGACCGGATCGGCGAAAAGTACGGGCATTGTCGGCCTACCTCCCGCATCGTACTCGCGTCGGACCTGCACGCCTTGGTGTCCGCCGGGTTGGCTGAGCGCGCACGTTGGCCCCTCTATGGCTGCGACGCGTTCGTAGTGACGTGCGCCGGTTGGACGGCCGAACCGTTGGCGTGGCACGGCTATCACCCGGAAGCTGAGATTTTCACCGAGCACGGGGGTGGACCGCTGCTGAACGTCTGCCCGCGAATGTGGCGCTATAGCAGTTATTGGTAAGGCGGTTCACACCCTACGGCGGGCGAGCGGGGGGCTTGTCCCCCCCGAGCCCGCCTTTCCGATTTTTTTGATTGTTCCCTAGCTACCCGGATCACAGTGCACCAGCTTACACGCGAACGCACACAGCACCGTGGACCTGACCCCCTAAGAGCGAAGGTATTATGGACAACCTGACGCTGTTTGACACCCATCTACGGAAGGTGCTGAGTGCACGCCACATCCCGGTGAGTGATTTCGCTAGCGATTCATTTCTTCCGCCAGCATTGAGATGGAGAGTCGGCCCGCCCGGCGAGTCGGCTCACTTCGTGGTGGTGTCGGAGGAAGCAATCCGATACGGAACGGATCTCGTCGCCTCGCTACGTAGGTTGATGCAGCAGTTCAATTGGCCCGGAAACGTGCAGGAGCACGCAGGCAAAGCCTTCGTGCTCCTATCGGACGGCTCCGTGCGCGAAGACAGCGTCTCCAATTTTCCGCCTGATCCGACCTGAAACCAACGCGGGCTCTGCTGTCTGTTTCGCTGTCGGTTGTAGCCGCAAGATGCTCGGATCGGCTTGGGATCGTGTGCAGGTTGCGCGCGCACACCTAGGAATTACGCCGTTTCCGTGCATCTTGCTGCGTTCAGCCGTGTTCGCGTAATCTGCGAGGCTTTCCGTAGTTGTCGATGCGGCTTCAGCCGCCGGCATCGAAGGACGATCGTTTACCGTCGGACGCGGGAGGGCGGGATGGCTGCGAGAGATGCGAAGCGCGGAGCGGCGGTCGTCACCGGCGCGTCCGGCGGCATCGGCGAGGAGCTGGCGAAGCTGTTCGCGGCGGACGGGTACGATCTCGTCCTGGTCGCGCGCAGCCGCGAGGGGCTGGACCGCGTGGGCGCGGAGATGAAGGCGCGGCACGGCGTCGGCTTCCTCTCCGTCCCCGCGGACCTGAGCGACCCCGCCGGGCCCGACGCCGTCCTCGCCGCCGTGCGCGAGGCGGGGCTGGAGGTGGCGGCGCTGGTCAACAACGCCGGGTTCGGGATGCACGGCGCCTTCGCGCCGGTGGAGGGCGAGCGGGTGATCGAGCTCGAGCGCGAGCTGGACATGATCCAGCTGAACGTGGCCGCGCTCACCCACCTCACGAAGCTCTTCCTGCCGGAGATGGTGGCGCGAAAGCGGGGACGCGTGCTCAACGTCGCATCGACGGCGGCGTTCCAGCCGGGGCCGTTCATGGCCGTCTACTACGCCACCAAGGCCTACGTCCTCTCCTTCTCCGAGGCCGTGGCGATGGAGCTGAAGGGCACCGGCGTCACCATCACCACCCTCTGCCCCGGCCCCACGCACACCGGCTTCCAGAAGCACGCCGACATGGAGGCCACGCGCCTGTTCCACTCGCCGCTGGTGATGGACGCGCCGGAGGTGGCGCGCATCGGCTACCGCGCGATGATGCGCGGCAAGCGCGTGGTGGTCGCCGGCACGCTGAACAAGCTGCTGGCCGTGGGAACGCGCCTGGTGCCGCGCTCCGTCTCCGCGAAGATCGTGGAGATGGGGCATGCGGAGGCGTGACCGGACGCCGCGTGGGGCGATCTCCCGCTTGCACGAGTCCGCGTGCCTCGTAGCTTTCGTCGCATGATGCCGCGCGTCTCCGCCGCCGCCCGGGCGATCTTCGCCCTCGTCCTCCTGCTCTCCACGAGCACGGCGGGATGGGCGGCCGCGTGCGCCCGCGCGCCGGAAACGCCGTCGCCGCACGCGATGCACGCGGGGATGCACCACGGCGGCCACGGCGCGATGCATCACTCCGCCCCGCCCGCGCCCGAGAATCGCCCCACCCGCAACGATGGACCCGAGTGCCCGCTGCTGGCGATGACCGGCGGCAGCTGCATCGGCGCGGCGCACCTTCCGTCGATCGTCTCCGCGCCGACCGCCCTCGTCGGCGCCGATGACGGGTACCCGCCCGCGGCTGCCGTGCGCGACCGCCTCCTCGCCGCCTCGCTCTTCCATCCCCCGAAGGCCTGACGAAGCCTCGTATCACTCGACCGGGCATCTCCGCCCGGCGGGCTTCGTCGAACTGATTTTCCTGGAGATGGAAAGATGAGAACCATCCTCGGCGCCTGTGCGCTGATGCTGGCCCTGGCCGCGCCTGCCGTGGCCCAGCAGCACGGCGACCACGGCGATCACATGGCGATGGTGCAGCCCGGCACGCACGCCGCGCTGATGCACCGCCAGGAGCTGGGCCTGTCCGCCGACCAGGTGGCGCGGCTGACGGCGGCGGATGCGGAGTTCGTGCGGGCGATGCGCGAGCACTGCGCGCAGGTCCGCGCGGCTGGCGGCCACAACGCGCAGACGCACGCCACCATGCACGAGCAGATGACGACGATGCACGGCTCGTCGCGGCGGCAGGCGGAGGCGATCCTGACCGCCGATCAACGCGCGAAGCTGGACGGCATCCACGCCGCGCACCACCGCTCGATGGCCGGCCACGACATGGCGGCGATGCACCACGACTCGGCGGCGCACCACGACATGGCCGCGATGCACGCGCAGCACGGCGGCGCTGCGCCCTCGTGCTCCGCGAACGGCGCCTGCACCTCGCAGGAGTGCGCCGACTGCTGCAAGGAGATGGGTTGCTGCGCCGCGGAAGGCGAGCACGGAGAGCACGCCCACCACGGCTCGTGACGTCCTGACCGCCGGATAATCGAGAGCCCGTCCTCCAGCCGGAGGGCGGGCTCTCTCGCTGTCCGGAAGCCCCAAGGACGAGGATCACACGGAGGAAACGGAGGGAACGGAGGGAACGGAGGACTGCCATTCCATCTCTTCCTCCGTTCCCTCCGTTCCCTCCGTGTGATCTCATTCTTTCAGGTGTTTTATCTAACTCATTGCAGGCACGCAACATGCAAGCTCCTCACGGCCAACCTCGGCAGAAAGAGGAGGCGCAGATGAGCATCAGGCGAACGTTGATTCTGGCGGCGGCGAGCGCGGGATTCCTGGGCGCGGCGGCGGGGTGCAGCGGCGGCTCGCCCACGGGCGCCACGCCGATGGACATCGCCGATCCGCCGGTGCGCGACACCTCGGGGTTCATCCCGCCCGCGCCGCCGCTGACGACGCCGTAACGCATACGCAGAACGGGGCGCCGCGGCGGATTTCCGCCTTAGCGCCCCGCATCATCCCGCCCCCCGCAGGCGCCGCCCCCGCCTGCGGGAGCGGGATGCCTGCTTTCTGCCGATCTCCCTACTGCACCACCACCGTCCCCTGCATGAAGGGGTGCGGCGTGCAGTGATAGCCGGACGTGCCTGCCGCGGCGAAGGTGTGCTGGAAGGTGGCGAAGCGCGCCAGCAGCCCCGAGTCCCACGCGGGCGTGTTGGACGTGCTGGAGTGCTGCGTGCTGGCCGCGCTGCAGTTCACCCAGGTGACGGTGGTGCCCGGCGCCACGTTCAGGTTCGACGGAGAGAAGCCGAAGTCCACGATCCGCACCACGTTGGCGGGCTGGGTGCCGGTGCACAGCTCCTCGCCGGTGGGCGCGGTGACCTGCACGTGCTCGCTGAAGCAGCCGCCCAGCCCGGCCACCGTCACCAGCGCGGCGAAGGCCGCGCACGCGAAGGAATAGCTCGCTCGCAGGTTCATTTGACCACCACCGTTCCCTTCATGAAGGGGTGCGGAGTGCAGTGGAAGGCGTAGGTGCCCGGCCGCAGGAAGGTGTGCCGCCAGCTGTTTCCCGAGCCGATCAGCCCCGACTGGAACGACCCGTCGTCGGCGGTGACGGAGTGCTGCAGCGGGTCGTTGTTGGTCCACTCCACCGTGGTCCCCGCCTCGATTTCAATGCGCGCCGGCACGAACGCCAGGTTGCGCATCCCCGCCTTCACGATCCTGCCCGTCCCCTGCGCCGAGTCCACGTCGGCGGTCGGCCCCGCGGGGGGCGGCAGCTCCGTGGCCCCGTGCGCCCCGCTGCCGAACCAGCGCGTCAGCGTCAGCGGGACGGTGAACTCGAAGCCGTAGCGCCGCGTGCTCTCGCCGCGCGACAGCCCCTGCAGCGTGTACGCGTTGGTGTTGGCGGCGTGGATGGAGAGAGTGTGCGGCGAGCCGGGGATGGCCAGGTGCACCCCCGCGCTCCACGCCACGTGCTCGCTGGTGTCGCGGTCGAAGAGCGTGGCCACGTCCCCCGCCAGCGCGAAGTAGCGTGAGATGCGCAGCGTTCCCCCGCCGGCCACGGCCCATTTCCGCTCGCCGTCGTCCAGCGGCGTGTCGGAGAGCGTCCGCCCCGCCGCGATCAGCCGCAGCGGCCCGATCCGCCGCGCCGCGGAGATCTCTCCGTCGACCCCCTTCGCGGCCAGGTTGTACGCCACCTGCCCGGCCAGGTCGAAGGGCGCGCCGCGGTCCTCCTGCAGCGCCGCGTGGCGCAGGAAGATCTCCCACTCGTTGGGGTAGCGCGGCGACAGGTTCGAACTGGTGGCGTACTCCAGGCCGACGAGGGTGCGGAAGGGGAGCCCCGCCGCCAGGGTGAAGGTGGGCACGTTGCTCACCTTCCGCTCGGGCGCGTCGCTGGCGGTGAAGCGGTGCAGGAAGTTGAAGTACAGCTGCCCGCTGCTTCCCACCCACCCGCCGGAGAGGTTGGGGGGGCGGTCCAGCAGCGACTGCGCGCGGCCGCCTGCGGCGCCTGCGCACAGCGCGGCGAGCGCCATGCACGCTGCGCGTACGGAGCGGATGCTCGTCACGTGATTTCGGCTCCTGGGGGTGTGATCACCAGACTTCGACAGGTCCTGCCGGCCCTTCCACACGGGTCGCGACAAGGAGGCGATCAGCCGCCGCCCGCCGCGATTCCCGTCCTACCGCACCACGATCAGCCCCTTCATGGGGTTGGCCATCCCGCCGTTGCGGTCGTACATGTGCGGCACGCAGAAGTAGGGATAGCGCCCCGGCTTCGCGCCCTCGAAGGAGATGGTGTAGCTGGCGTTGGGCTCCGACATGAGTGGCCCCCAGAGCCGCTGGATCTGGTCGGGCATGTTGGTCTCGAGCACGTGGTCCATCCCCGCCGGCAGCGTGGCGGGGTCGAACGACACGTTGTGCGGCCCGCCCGCCACGTTGATGAAGCGCACCCGGTCGCCGGGGTGGATGGTGAGCACCGCCGGCTGGAACTTCGGCACGGGGCCGTCCATCAGCATGCGCACATCGTGCGTCACCGGCGGAGGCGCGGAGGCGCGCACCTCGCCGCGCGGCGCGAAGGCGGCCAGAAGCAGCACGCCGGCGGCCAGCATCGATCCGATCTTCCCGTTCATCGCCTGCTTCTTTCGTCGTGGGGAATTGGGATCTGTCTCACGGGCACCACCACGCGGCTGCGGCGAAGAAGCGGACGCGCGGGTGGATTCGGTGCACGAGACAAAGCACGTCCGGTACCCGATCTTCGTACGCACGCTTTCTCACACCTAAGCCATTGCGGGATGGGATGATGAACGGTGTGGGTGGCAGTTGGATGTTTCCGGAAAACCTGCACCCGTGTCTCGCCCCGCTACACGCTGTTCCGGTCGGGGACAGGGTAGGGATATATGCCCTGACAGTGCGGTAACTACTAATCTTGTACTAACTCTCCCTAATTTAGTAGATTACTCACAACTACTAAATTGGTACGGGTTAGTAGTTCACTAGTACTTCAGGAGTCTGATGAAGATTCCCATGCCTCCGCCTGGTTTCGCAGACCTGCTCAACTCGGTGCGCGCGAATCGCTTGATCGCGAGTATGAGCGCGATTCGCGACGCTGCGACCGAGTACCATCACTGGGATGAGCTACGGCACCGTACCCCGCCAGGCGGCCTGTCGACATCCGAATGGTGGCTCGCCCTGAAGCTGGCACGCAGGTCCGCCAAACGCGAGGTCTCGCTGTTCGATAAAGCGGGGTTTCCCTTCAGCTTCAATCTCCCCGACGAAGTGCTCAGGGATCTGCACTTCATCGATCAGCACGCGGCAGGGCAGATTCAGATCGCCGAGGAAGTAACCAATCCTGCCAGCCGGGATCGTTACATCATCAGCTCGTTGATCGAAGAGGCAATCACCTCCAGTCAACTGGAGGGCGCCTCGACGACGCGAGAGGCAGCTCGCCAGATGCTTCGCTCGGGCAGGGCCCCGTCCACACGGAGCGAGCAGATGATCCTGAACAACTTCCACGCGATGGAGTTCGTCAGGGAGCACGCCGCGAACACGCTCTCGCCCGGAATGGTCTTCGAGCTCCACCGTATCGTCACGGCCGACACGCTCAACGAGCCCGAGAAGGCAGGGCGGTTCCGAGACGAGCAGGACGAGATCGTCGTTCAGGACGAGACCGGGAACGTTCTGCACGTGCCTCCGTCGGCGTCAGAACTGGCCGACAGGTTGAAACGGTTGTGCACCTTCGCCAACGACACCGCGGAGGGGGCCTTCGTACATCCGGTCGTCCGGGCGATGCTGCTGCACTTCACGATCGGCTACGATCACCCGTTCGTCGACGGCAACGGGAGAACCGCGCGGGCGCTGTTCTATTGGGGGATGCTCTCACGAGGCTATTGGCTTGCCGAATACGTCTCGATTTCCCGCATCCTTAAACGCGCGCCGTCTCAGTACGCACGCGCATTCCTGTATCCGGAGACCGATGAAAGCGACCTGACATATTTCCTGCTGCACCAGCTGAGAGTGATGCGCCGGGCGATCGGTGAACTGCAGGAGCACCTGCGGAAGAAGGTGAAGGAAGTTCGCGAGGTCCAGCATCTGTTGCGTGGGGACCAGAGCTTCAATCATCGACAGCTGGCGTTGCTGGGTCACGCGCTGAAGCACGCTGGAAAAACGTACACCATCCAATCCCACCAGCGTAGCCATGGCGTGGTGTACCAGACGGCACGGGCCGACCTGCTGAGCCTGGCCTCCCGCGGCCTCCTCATGCAGCAGAAGGTGGGAAGGGCATTCGTATTCATCGCCCCCACGGATCTCGCCGAACGGCTCGCGAATGTCCGTGTGCCCAGTTCCGACCCGACGACTTCCCTTCCGCCGTGAACGACGAGAGCCCCGTCGACACGACGGGGCCCTCGAGTCACCCTGCTCCAGCGTGATGACCAGGCGCTACGCCGACATCGCCGCGTAGTCCTCGATGGGGACGCAGGCGCAGATCAGGTTGCGGTCGCCGGCGGCGTTGTTCACGCGGCCCACGTGCGGCCAGAACTTGCGCTCGCGCAGCCACGGCGCGGGATACGCCGCCCGCTCGCGCCCGTACGCGTGCTCCCACTCGTCGGCCGTCACCACGCCGGCGGTGTGGGGCGCGTTCTTCAGCGGGTTGTCGTGCCGGTCCAGGATCCCCAGCTCCACCTTGCGGATCTCCTCGCGGATGGCGATCATCGCCTCGCAGAAGCGGTCCAGCTCGGCCAGGCTCTCGCTTTCCGTGGGCTCGATCATCAGCGTCCCCGCCACCGGGAAGGAGACGGTGGGCGCGTGGAAGCCGTAGTCGATCAAGCGCTTGGCCACGTCCTCCACCTCCACCCCCGCGCTCTGCTTCAGGTGCCGCAGGTCCACGATGCACTCGTGCGCCACGGTGCCGTTGGAGCCGCGGTAGAGCACGGGATAGTGCTCCTCCAGCCGCCGGGCGATGTAGTTCGCGTTGAGGATCGCCACCTTCGTGGCCAGCGTGAGCCCCTCCGCCCCCATCAGCTTGATGTAGACGTACGAGATGGGGAGGATGCTCGGGCTCCCCCACGGCCCGGCGGAGACCGCGCCGTGGTCGCCCTGGCCCACGGGGACCACCGGGTGGCCGGGGAGGAACGGGCGCAGGTGCTCGGCCACGCAGATGGGCCCCATCCCCGGCCCGCCGCCGCCGTGCGGGATGCAGAAGGTCTTGTGCAGGTTCAGGTGGCACACGTCGGCGCCGAAGTCGCCCGGGCGGCAGAGCCCCACCTGCGCGTTCATGTTGGCGCCGTCCATGTACACCTGCCCGCCGTGCGCGTGGATCACGTCGCACACCTCGCGGATCCCCTCCTCGAACACGCCGTGGGTCGACGGATAGGTCACCATCAGCGAGGAGAGCCTGTCCGCGTGCTGCGCCGCCTTCGCGCGCAGGTCGGCCAGGTCGATGTTGCCGTCCGGATCCGTCCCCACCACGACGACCTTCATCCCCGCCATCACCGCGCTGGCGGGGTTCGTCCCGTGCGCGGACTGGGGGATCAGGCAGACGTCGCGGTGCCCCTCGCCGCGGCTCTGGTGGTAGGCGTGGATGCAGAGGAGGCCGGCGTACTCGCCCTGCGAGCCGGCGTTGGGCTGCAGCGAGACCGCGGCGAAACCGGTGATCTCGGCCAGGTCGTGCTCCAGCTGCCGGAACATCTCCTGGTACCCCTTCGTCTGCTCCAGCGGCGCGAAGGGGTGGATGCGCCCGAACTCGGGCCAGGAGACGGGGAACATCTCGCTGGTCGCGTTCAGCTTCATCGTGCACGACCCCAGCGGGATCATGCTCTGCGTCAGCGACAGGTCGCGCGACTCCAGCCGGCGGATGTACCGCAGCATCCCCGTCTCGCTGCGGTGCGTGTGAAACACCGGGTGCGCCAGGTACTCGCTGGTGCGCGCGAACGCCGGCGCGATCTCCTCGCTGACCGCGTCCGCCAGCTCGGTGGCCAGGAACGGGAGCGCGGAGCCGCGGTTCAGGGCGACGAGGACGGCGTCCAGGTCCTCGATCCCCACCGTCTCGTCGAAGGCGACGCAGACGGAGCGCTCGTCCAGCGCGCGCAGGTTGTAGCCGCGCTCGCGTGCCGCCGCCATCACCGAGACCAGGCGCGAGCCGACGTCGATCCGCACCGTGTCGAAGAAGGTGTCGTGGACGATGGTGTAGCCCAGCATCCGCGCGCCCTCGGCCAGCATCTCGGCGTACAGGTGCACGCGCCGGGCGATGTCGCGCAGCCCCTGCGGGCCGTGCCACACCGCGTACATCGACGCCATCACCGCCAGCAGCACCTGCGCCGTGCAGATGTTGCTGGTGGCCTTCTCGCGGCGGATGTGCTGCTCGCGCGTCTGCAGCGCCATGCGCAGCGCCGGGTTCCCCTGCGCGTCGGTGGAGATGCCGATGATTCGGCCGGGGATCTGGCGCTTGTACTCGTCGCGGCAGGCGAAGAACGCCGCGTGCGGCCCGCCGAAGCCCAGCGGCACGCCGAAGCGCTGCGAGTTGCCCACCACGATGTCGGCGCCCCACTCGCCCGGAGGCGTGAGCACGGTGAGCGACAGCAGGTCGGCCGCCACGGTCACGATGGCGCCGGCCTGGCGGGCGCGGGCCGTGAGCCCCGCGTGGTCCACCAGCGCGCCGTCGCTGGCCGGGTACTGCAGCAGGATGCCGAAGGCGGTGGAGAAGTCCGCGTCCGCCGCGTCGCCGACAGCCACGTCCACGCCGCGGGCGGCGGCGCGGGTGCGCACCACGTCGATCGTCTGCGGATGGCAGTCACGCGAAACGAAGAAGGTGTTGCGCGACTCCGAGCCCGACACGTGGTA